>CAJTOV010000069.1 GCA_910577765.1 uncultured Lachnospiraceae bacterium | reverse complement strand
CAAGCCAGCTTGACGTCTGTTTCCGTCCAGTTTTCCCCGCCCCGTGAACTGTAACCTGTAATACAGCATCTATCTGGAAGCCTTAATATTCTTCAGCTCCTCAAACACCACATCATTGAGCACCTTGATATAGGTCCCCTTCATGCCGGAGGAACGGGACTCAATGACACCGGCGCTTTCGAACTTGCGCAGGGCATTGACAATCACGGACCTGGTGATTCCCACCCGGTCTGCGATCTTGCTGGCCACCAGAATCCCCTCATTGCCGTCCAGCTCCTCGAAAATGTGGGTAATGGCTTCCAGTTCCGAAAAGGACAGGGTGCCGATGGCCGACTTGACGATCTGCACCTTCCGGGTCTCCTCGGCATTCTCCTCATTGACGGAACGCATCATCTCCAGGCCTACCACCGTAGTCCCGTACTCGCTGAGAATGATGTCGTCAATGTCATACTGCTCGTCACACTTGTAGATAAACAGAGTCCCCAGCCGCTCTCCCGCAATATCAATGGGCGTGATAATAGCCTGGTACTTGCGGACATTCTCCTCCGCAAAGCCCAGGGTGGCCAGGTTCACATTCTCCTTGGTGGACAGAATACTCAGCAGGCGCTCATTGAGCATATGGTCAACGAATCCTCCTACCTGGTCCTCAATCAGCTCCTCAATCTCATCCACCCCGGGACAGAGGCCTACTCCCAGGACCTTCCCCTTCTTACTGATCACCAGAATATTGGACAACAAAATTTCGCTCAGCACTTTGCAGATATCATTGAACACAACCTTGTGCGAATTGTTATTATGCAATAATTTGTTGATTTTTCTGGTTTTGTCAAGCAATTGTACACTCATTCCGAAAAACCTCCTTCAATTATTCCTTCTGCTTTTGTTAACTACGGACCTGCTTCCGATACTGGTTAAATTCTAGCATGATTAACCGATAATAACAATAGTTTTTCGAAATTTTTCAATATTTCCTGACATTTTGGATACAGTTCAGACCCGATTATCCTGTTTTCGAAAAGCATCCGCAACCAAAGCCCGGCCTGTGCCGTTCTCCCCAAATGCCGCCGCAAACCGCAAGCCGTTTCCAAAGCGCCCAAAAATGCCAGCAAAAAAATGCATATACCGACGATTCCGGCAGACGCTCCCCGAATCATCCATATATGCATTTCCAGCAAACCTTCCTAAACGGTCACATGATATCCGCAGGACCCGCTGGTGCACACCAGCTTATTGCCCTTCTCCACCATATAGCTTCCGCAGGAGGGGCATTTCTCCCGGGACGGCTTCTGCCAGGACATGAAATCACACTCCGGGTTATTCTCACATCCGTAGTACCGTCTCCCCTTCTTGGTCTTCTTGATCACCAGGTCTTTCCCGCACTTGGGGCATGGGACTCCGATCTTCTCCAGATAAGGCTTTGTATTCTTGCAGTCCGGGAATCCCGGGCAGGCCAGGAACTTACCGTGGGGACCGTACTTGATCACCATGTTGCGGCCGCACAGGTCGCAGGGAATATCCGTCTCCTCGTCGGCGATTTTCACGGACTCCAAAGTCTTCTCCGCCACCTTCACCGCCTGGTCCAGGTCCGGATAGAAATTCTCCACAATGGTCTTCCACTTGACGGTTCCGTCTCCTACCTTATCCAGAAGCAGCTCCATGTTGGCCGTAAAGCGGGTATCCACAATGCTGGGGAAGCATTCCTTCATGATGGCATTGACCACCTCTCCCAGCTCCGTCACGTAAAGCTTCTTTTCTTCCTTGGTCACATAGCGCCTGGCCAGAATGGTGGTAATGGTAGGCGCATAGGTGCTGGGCCGTCCGATTCCCTGCTCCTCCAGGGCCTTCACCAGGGACGCCTCCGTGTAATGGGCCGGCGGCTGGGTAAAATGCTGGTCCGGCTGGAGCGCACACAGGGACAGCTCATCCCCCGGCGACAGGTCGGCAAACAGGGAATTGGTCTCCTCCTTGTCATCCTCCTGGACATACACAGACATAAACCCGTCAAACACCAGCCTGGAGGCAGACAAGGCAAACTGCTGCTTTCCGGCCCTGACCCGCACCGAGGTGGTGTCATAAACTGCCGGCTGCATCCGGCTTGCGGCAAACCGCTTCCAGATCAGCTGGTAGAGACGGAACTGGTCTCTCTGGAGAGACTCCTTTACCAGAACCGGTGTCAGGGAAATATCCGTGGGCCGGATGGCCTCATGGGCATCCTGTATCTTCCCGCCGTTTTTCTGGGAGACCTGGCTCTGCAATACATACTTCTCCCCATAGTTGGCCCCGATATACTGTCTTGCCTCCCGGTCCGCCTCCTCCGCGATTCTGGTGGAATCGGTACGCAGGTAGGTGATCAGACCGATGGTTCCATGGCCTTTCACATCCACGCCTTCGTATAACTGCTGGGCAATCCGCATGGTCTTCTGGGTGGAAAAATTCAGCACCTTGGAAGCCTCCTGCTGCAGGGTACTGGTGGTAAACGGAATCGGCGGCTTCTTGGCCCGGGTCCCATGGTTGACCTCCTCCACCACAAATGCCGCCCCCTCCAGGTCCGCCATAATCTGCTCCACCTGGTCCTGGCTGCGGATGGTTACCTTTTCCCCGTCCGTGCCGTGGAATTTGGCCTTTAAGGTCTTCCTGCTTCCCTTCTGCTTCAGCTCCGCCTCCAGGGTCCAGTACTCCTCCGGAATAAAGGCGGCAATCTCATCCTCCCGGTCGCAGATCATCCGCAGGGCCACGGACTGGACCCGCCCGGCGCTTAAGCCCCGCTTCACCTTGCCCCACAAAAGAGGACTGATGCTGTATCCCACCATACGGTCCAGAATCCGGCGTGTCTGCTGGGCATTAACCAGATCCATATCAATCTCCCTGGGAGACTTTAAGGAAGTCTTGACCGCATTTTTCGTAATCTCGTTAAAGCTGATCCGGTATATCTTCTTGTCCTTTGCCTCATCCAGTTTCAGGGCCTTCATCAGGTGCCAGGAAATGGCCTCCCCTTCCCGGTCAGGGTCCGTTGCCAGATAGACCTTTTCCGCCTTCTTCACTTCCTTACGAAGCTTCGCCAGAATATCCCCTTTTCCGCGGATCGTGATGTACTTGGGCTCATAATCGTGCTCCACGTCAATGCCCAGGGAGCTCTTTGGCAGATCACGGACATGTCCGTTGGATGCATCCACTTCATAGGTAGAGCCCAGAAACTTCTTGATGGTCTTAACTTTTGCCGGGGACTCTACAATTACCAGATTCTTAGCCATATCTACTCCTAATTTTCAGATTCTTTTTCCATAATAATGATTTGCCGTACGGTACACATAGCCGCCCAGCTCCAGTTCCAGCAGTACTGCCATGCACTCGCTGACCGGCAGCCTGGTTTCCCGCAGAATTTCATCCAGATGCTTTGGAGTGAAATCCAGGCAAATATACACCATTTTCTCCTTCTTTGCAAGCCTCTTTATATTTTTTTCAGAAACAACCAGTTTCTTCTGGTACCGAATCCCAAGATATTCCAGAATATCCTCCGGCGAAACTGCCATATGGGCCCCCTGCTGAATCAGGAAATTACAGCCCCGGCTCAAATGGTCCGTGACCCTGCCCGGCACCGCGAAAATCTCCCTTCCCTGCTCCAGCCCCAGCTCTGCCGTAATCAGGGAACCGCTTTTCTCCCTGGCTTCCACCACCAGAACCGCATCCGCCAGACCGCTGATGATCCGGTTCCGCATGGGAAAATGCCGTGCCAGGGGCCTGGCATCCGGCGGGAACTCGGAAATCACTGCCCCATGCCCGGTCATTTCCTGATACAGACGGTAATTGGCCGGCGGGTAGCAGATATTGACCCCGCAGCCCAGAATCCCGTAAGTGTTCCCTCCTGCCTCCAGGGCCCCCTTGTGGGCTGCCCCGTCGATCCCCAGGGCCAGCCCGCTGACGATTCCCACTCCATTGGACGCCAGAACCCTGGCAAACTCCTCTGCAAGCTGTTCCCCGCTGGCAGAGCAGCCCCTGGCTCCCACCACTGCCACCGCCGGACCCTCCTGGGGAAGGCTTCCCCGGACAAACAGTCCGGCAGGATAATCATAGATACTAAGCAGGCGCCTGGGATAGGCATCCTCGGTCATGGCCACAAAGGAAATGCCCTGGTCCGAAAGCTTCCGGTATTCCTCCAGACACACCGGATACCGGCTTTTCCACTCCACAAGCTGCCGCACCTGGCGCTCTTTTAGAATCCCTGCCCGCTCCAGGGCTCTTTCTTCTATATTAAATATTCCAGAAAAGCTTTGAAAATACTCATAAATTTTCCGTATGGAAACAGCTCCCAGAAACTCTGCCCGCATGAGCCAGTAAAGATATGCTTTCTCTTCCATGAACTGCTCATCTCCTTTTCCAGTATTTTCCGCCCAGCTCCCGGTATCCCATGGCCTCGGACAAATGGCTGCATAAGATCTTAGGTTCCCCGGCCAGATCCGCAATGGTTCTTGCCACCTTCAGAATCTTGTTGCACCCTCTGGCGCTCATCTGCATCTTCCGGTAAGCCTTTTTCAGGAAAGCTTCCTCCTCCGCTCCCAGTACACAGTATCTGCGGATATCCCCGGCATTCATCTCACTGTTGAAGAAGATACCGCTGTCTGCGAAACGCTCCTTCTGAATCCTGCGGGCTTCCTCCACACGGGCACGGATCTTCCCGGAAGACTCGTTGTCCGCCGTTTCCCGCATCTCCCCGTAGGTCACCGGCGCCGCCTCCACACAAAGGTCAATCCGCTCCAGCAAAGGGCCGGAAATCCGGTTCAGATACCTCTGGACCTGGTCCTGGGTACACTGGCAGCGGCTGCGGTCCGGAAAATACCCGCACGGGCAGGGATTCATAGCCGCCACCACCATAAAATGGGCCGGAAATTCATAGGACCCATGGACCCTGGAGATGACGATCCGGTGTTCCTCCAGCGGCTGCCTGAGCAGCTCCAGGGTACCCTTCTGAAATTCCGGCAGCTCATCCAGAAACAGTACGCCCCGGGTAGCCAGGGAGATCTCCCCCGGCACCGGGACCCTGCCGCCTCCTGCCAGGGCCACCGGACTGACCGAGTGGTGGGGGGAGCGGAAGGGACGGTTCTGTACCAGGGCCCTTCCGGGAGGCAGCATACCGCAGATGCTGTGAACCTTGGTAACCTCCATCTGCTCCTGGAAGGTCATGGATGGCATGATGGTAGGCACCCGTCTGGCCACCATGCTTTTGCCGCTTCCCGGCGGCCCCATATAGAGAATATTGTGCTGGCCTGCCACGGCCACCTCCGTGGCCCTGCGCATCAGAAGCTGGCCGTTAACCTCTTTAAAATCCACACCATACTCCTGGGGTTCCTCCCGGACCTGCTCTGTCCGGTTCTTTCCCTTCCTGCTGCCGGATGAATCTGCTACACAAGACACCACCTGCTGGAGACTGGTGGCACCCAGGACCTCCATCTTTCGGACCACCATCCCCTCCTCCAGATTGTCCGCCGGAAGAAAACACCGCCGGATTCCCTGTTCCTCCAAAGCAAGCACCATAGGCAGGATGCCCCGTACCGGCTTTACGGTGCCGTCCAGGCCCAGTTCCCCGATCATGGCTGTCCCGGCCAGGGAATGCTTCCCTACCACCCCGTAGGCAGCCAGCACGGCCATGGCAATGGGCAGGTCGAATCCGGTTCCCTCCTTGCGGATATCCGCCGGTGACAGATTCAGGGTCACCTTCATGGACGGAAGGGCAAACCCTGCATTCCGCATGGCTGTCCGCACCCGGTCCTGGGCTTCCCGCACCTGGCCGGACAGATAGCCCACCATATGGAATCCCGGCAGCCCGCGGCTCACATCGGCTTCCACCTGGACCAGATAGCCCTCAATCCCACGCAGGCCTCCGCTATTCACTTTACTGAACACGCAAACACTCCTTTCTGTATACAATTTTTCCACTTTTTCTCTCCACGGTTGGAATGCGGTACGAATGTACGCTGAATACTCCAGATTCGCCTGGTGCTCTGTCTGGCCGTCGGCACAGCTAAGGGCACAGCGGAAAGAGAAATGTAAGATTGCTGTAATTATAGCCTGTCCCGCTGAAAGTGGCAAGCTTTTTTTCTTAAAGAAGGGGGAACCTTCCAGGTTCCCGGTTACAGTTCACTGGTACCCAGCCAACTGTAACCCGGGCGGCCCGGGTTACAGCCATTACGTGCATCCTCCCAGCCGATCAGCGTGGTGATCGGCTGGGGTGTGAACTGTAACCCGGTCAGCGTGGTGACCGGCTGGAGCGTGAACGGCAACAGTCCCCATTACTCCTCAGACAGACAGTACTGGTTGAACTCCACCATAAGTGGCCGGAACCGCAAAGGAAGCATATTCCGCTGGCACAGGTAATTGGCCCGGGCTTCGATGGCAATGGCATTGTGGAAGGTCTTCCACAGACCGGCAAAAGCCGCTTCGTCCGTGGCCTGCTCCAGACGGTGCTGCCACTGACGGGAATCCGCCGACACCACCACCCAGCCCCGGCCTGTCTGGCAGACTACGGCCTTTTTCCTGCCGCAGTCATAGAGAATCCAGTTTTCCTCCGGCATACGGTCTGCAAAATGGGGCGCCACCAGCGTCACCACATCATTCTTAGGCCGGATCTTGCCGATGAGGATTCCCCCTTCCATCTGGGCAAAATGGGTAAACTCCACATACTGGTGCCGCTCCCGGGATACGTTCCGGGTCAGCCGGAAGATCTCGTACACTGCCGGAATCTGGAGCATGTCCAGAATCCGTGGCCCCACCGCAAAGGCATGGACCAGAAACCGGTAGGCCCCGTCCGCCCGCCCCGGCTCCCAGGACAGCAGGGCCTGGTAGACGGTCTCATATACGGTCTCCCCCAGCTTCTGCCGGATGCTGTCTGCCACCTTCCCGGCCTTCCCGGCGTCCAGGTCCGCCTGGCGGTACCGGCTGAACAGTTCCCGGTCCCCGCCGGGAAGCTCCAGACGTACATGTTCATGGCCCAGTCTGCTCATCCAGGCATCGTAGATCCCACAGAAAATGTCATCCACAGTCTCCCCACATAAAAATACGGTCATAGGCTCCTCCTTTCCTTCCCGGTGCCAGGTCCGCTCCGGCTGTAACCGGTTACGGCATCCTGCCCTTCCCTTCACAGACTCCCTGTAATAACCGACACTTTGTCCTCCTGACTTACCGGAGCCGCCACCTGGTAATCGTCAAAAAGGCTTAGCTGGCGGTAGGAATCATGGTTTTCAATGTCCCAGGCTTTCTTATGCTCCGCTCCCACCAGCTGGCTGGTAATAAAGTTCTCGTTCATGGGCACCGTCTGCAGCATCCGTCCGGAGCAGGTGATAAAGTACATGGCCCGCTTCAGCACCACTCCCATCTTCTTCAGGGCGGGAAAATCCAGGGCCGAGCTTCTTCTGGCCGCCAGAATCCTGCGGGCCGACCTGACCCCGATCCCCGGCACCCGCAGCAGGGTCCCATAGTCCGCCCGGTTCACCTCCACTGGAAACCACTCCATATGCCCCAGGGCCCAGTCGCACTTAGGGTCCAGAAGCACGTTGAAATTGGGGCGCTTCTCTGTCAGAAGCTCCCTGGCCTCAAAGCCGTAAAACCGCATCAGCCAGTCTGCCTGGTACAGCCGGTGCTCCCGCAGAAGCGGCGGGCCCCCGGGCAGTGCCGGAAGCATGCTGTCATCGTTGACCCGGACAAAGGCCGAATAGAATACCCGCTTTAAGTCATAATTCCGGTACAGGGCCTCCGCCACCTGGATCATCTGGAAATCACTCTCCGGCGTGGCCCCTACAATCATCTGGGTGCTCTGGCCTGCCGGGACAAAGCTTCTCCCCTGGTCCTGGTACTGTCTCCAGACACTGCGCCCCGGATGGGCGGCGGAATCTGCCATACCGATCTCCCGGGCCGGCCTTTGGAAGCGTCTGTCCTCCAGCCGGTTAAGATTCTGGGCCGCGATCCCCCGCTGCACCTGGCGCATGGGCGCCAGAATCCTGGCCCGGGTCTTCCCCGGAGCAAGATTCCGCAGCCCCTCCGCCGTAGGCAGCTCCAGATTCACGCTCATACGGTCCGCCAGATATCCCACCCGCTCCACCAGTGCCGGGTCGGCACCGGGTATGGCCTTTACATGGATATATCCGTTAAAACGGTATCGCTCCCGAAGCTGTGTCAGGGTCTGGTAAATCAGGTTCATGGTATAATCCGGGGAATGGAGAATCCCCGAGCTTAAGAACAGTCCCTCAATATAGTTCCTCCTGTAGAACTCCACCGTCAGGGTACATACCTCATCCGGTGTAAAGGCTGTCCGCACCACATCATTGGACCGGCGGTTAATACAGTATTTGCAGTCAAAGATACACTGGTTGGTATAAAGGATCTTCAAAAGAGAGATACACCGGCCGTCCGCAGCAAAACTGTGGCAGATTCCCGCTGCCAGTGTATTCCCCAGCCCGCCCTTCTTCCCCTTACGGGCCACCCCGCTGCTGGAGCAGGACACGTCATATTTGGCCGCGTCCGATAAGATCCGAAGTTTCTCCTGTATTCCCATATCCGTCTGAATCAGCATGGCGCCACTCCCTGTGCAACGATAGATTTCCCGGAACATGGGGTAGTCCCAAAATTCCATGAAGAACATGTGTTCTTTTCCTATTCTAGCACACTGCGGCAGTTTTTTCAAGATGATTTTCGAACATTTGTTCTTTTCAGTGCTACCCCTGCCAGCAGCAGAAGGCTGTTGATCAGAAGGAAACTGACAGCCGCGGCAAATGCATACTGATAGGTGCCGAACAAGTCATAGAGATATCCGATGACTGCCAGGGAGCTGGAGCTTCCCACACTGGTGAAAAAGCCAATAACCGCATAGGCTTTGGCATAATGTTCATTTCCGAAGAAATACCGGGTCAAAAGGGGAATTCCCACTGCCGCCACGGCAAATACGGAACCGAACAGGAAGGCGGCAATCAGAAGGGACGTGGTGCCGGCCCTGGTTCCGGCCATAAGCACCAGTATGGAAGCGGCATTGGCTCCCATCATGATCAGGTTGGCCTTCACCGGCCCCAGCCGGTCACTGATAAAACCGATGACCAGCTTCGTACAGATATTGCCGATCATGGAACAGGACATCAGCGCCGCCCCAAAGGTTTCCACCAGCCCCAGGGACTGGGAATACCCGGAAAAATGCTGGGTAATTCCGGCAATGGATGTGAGCAGCACCGTGAAGATGCACATCAGGATGAAATTTGCCTGCATGTAAGAAAATGTACGGTTCCCGGCGGCGGCTGTCTTCTCTTCCTGCTCTTTTGGCTGCTCCTCATATCCGTAAGGCTTTAATCCCCTTTCACCAGGGGTCATGGAATAAGGCAGAACCAGGGCCGGCAGAGAAAATACCAGGACCAGTCCGCTCATGACCAGATAGGCAATCTTCCACCCGGATGTGGCAATGAGGCCGCTGAGAACCGGCGAACAGACGGCACCGCTGAGTCCGCTGAAGCTGAGAGCCATGCCGATGGCTGTGCCGTTCTTCTTTTGAAACCACTGATTGACCAGCATGGTAATGGGTACGGTGCTGTACAGTCCCACACCTACGCCCCTTAAGACACCCAGAACATAGAACATACCGATGCTTCCGGCCACACTCATGAGAGCCGTAGCCCCGGCGCTTAAGAGAATTCCCGCAATCATAATGGGCTTAAAGGGAAACCGCTTTGACAGCCAGGGCACCCAGAGAGCCACCACCGCCGTGGTCATCAGGGACAAAGTTGCATGAAAAGCAAAGGTCCCTCTTAAAACCCCCAGATCCTCGGAAACGGCCGCATAAAACACACCCACCGAGTTGGTGCATATTCCCAGGGAACTGGCTGCCAGACCGCAGGCGATCACCAGAATCCAGATATATTCTTTTCTTTTCATTTTTTTACCTCGGGTTTGAAATTTTGTAACAGTTCAGACGGGGCATCTTCTTGCCACCGAAAAGCATCGGGGACAATTGGCTGCCCGTCTGAACTGTTGCCACGTATTCCTGCCGTCTGTGCTCCTGAAAACAGAAGCCACAGACGGCAAAACCAGTTCAGATACGTTTTAGATATTTAAGCACAGAATATACGCAGACCAGATACATTTCATCAGATTGGCCGGTGACGCCGCGTCACCCAGCAGGTGCACATGATCTCCCTTTACTGCCTGGTACAGCTCCTGGTCGGAAGCATAGCCCACGGATACGATCACCGTGTCAGCCTCCACCGGCTGTACCGCCTTGCGGATTCCCGGCAGGTTCTGGGTAAAGGCCCTGCCCCGGATGTTAGGCTCATTGTAGGTAACTGTCTCTATGTAAGCTTTCCCGTCCTCATATTTCACAACATGGGAATTCTTAAGAATATCGGTCCATCAGGCAGTTATAGTTGGGGGCAGCCAGTCCTTCCACGTTGAGAATGGTGGGGCAGGTCTCCACCAGGGTCACCTTTTTGTTCTTTCTTGCCAGATCATAGGCCAGCTCGCATCCGGTGAGACCGGCGCCTACAATGACCACATTCTGGTCCTGGATGTTCTGGTTCATCAGCACATCCACTGCATAGCGAACACCTGGCTGGTCAAATCCGGGAATGGACAGCTTCTTCTCTTTGGCTCCGGTGGCAATAATGATTTCGTCGTAACCGTCTTTGCTCTCCGGTTTGAATTCCGTATTCAGCAGCACGTTGACCCCTGCGTCCTTCACCTGTTTCCGGTACCATTCAAGCCGGCGGCGGTCGTCTTCCTTAAAGTCAAAGGCTGCTGCCGCAATGAAGACGCCTCCCAGCACATCCTTCTTCTCGTACAGATCCACCTTGTGGCCCCGCAGTCCGCAGACCCTGGCGGCTTCCATTCCGGTAATGCCTCCGCCTACAACGGCAATCTTCTTCTTCACGTCTGCTTCCTGGATGTTGTAATGGTTCTCCATGCCGCATCTGGGGTTCAGTGCGCAGGAAATATCTTTTTGAACCTTCTTTTCATGGTCAAACTGGAAGATTCTGGCAAGGCAGCCGAAATGGCAGGCAATACACGGACGGACATCGTCCAGCTTTCCTTCTTTGAACTTATTTGCCAGATCCGGGTCTGCCAGCAGGGGCCGGCCCATGCCCATCATATCAATCTTTCCTTCTGCAATAGACTGTTCGGCCAGGTCTGGATCATCAAACCGTCCAGCACAGATAACCGGAATATCTACGACCTTCTTGATGAAGGCAACATCCTCCAGATGCAGCGCCTTGGGCATATAGACCGGCGGATGGGGCCAGTACCAGGCGTCAAAGGTTCCGTTGTCACAGTCTAACATGTCGTAGCCTGCATCCTGAAGCATTCCTGCAACCTTTTTGCTTTCCTCGTAATCCCTTCCGAACTCTTCAAATTCTTCTCCCGGAACCGCGCCCCGGTTAAAGGCTTTTGTATAGCTCTTTACAGAATAACGCAGGGAAACAGGGAAATCCTTCCCGCATTTGGCCTTGATGGCCTGGACCACTTCCGTGGGGAACCGCAGCCGGTTTTCCAGGGAGCCGCCGTACTCATCCGTCCGTTTGTTAAAGGCAGAGATGGCAAACTGGTCCAGCAGATACCCCTCGTGAACCGCGTGAATCTCCACACCGTCAATGCCTGCATCTTTGGCGGCTTTTGCACCTATAGCGAACCATTCCACGTACTGGCGGATCTCCTCTACGGTCATCTCCCGCTGTACACCGCTGGGGTCCCATACATTGGGCAGGGCAGAAGGCGCCACATCCCCGGGAGCCCCGGATCTTCCCGACAAGGCGGAGATCATGACAAATACTTTGGACCCGTACTTGTGAACCCCGTCTGCCAGATACTTCATGTTCTCCGTATAGGTGGCAGGATTATTCATGTGGGTATTTCGATCAAAAGCATCCTGGAACTTCCCATTATGGAACACGCAAAGCTGCTGGCCGGGTCCTTTGGCCAGCAGCGGACGGTTGAGGGAATTTCCCTTTTGGAAAGCACGGACAGCACAAAATATTTAACCAAAAACACCCTGGTCCTCAACCATTACCAGTTAATCCGGGACAACCCGGAGTGGAGCACAAACCTGATCTATGCACTGCACAAAAAAGGCTGTTCCGGTCTGGCCGTCAAAGCAGACCGCCATGCCAGCCAATTGCCGGAGCCGCTTCTTTCCTCTGCCGAAAAACTGGGATTTCCGGTTATTGCCCTGCCTCCCCAATGTATCTCCGCAGAGCTGATTACCTCCATTACCTACGAAGTTTTCCGCAGCCAGTACCATGATCCTGCTTTCAGCTATGACCAGGATTTTCTCATGTCCTTACTGCTGGACGGCGGAAATGACAAGGTGCTCCGGAACCAGGGAGTGGCCCTTGGATGGAGCCTGAAAAAATGTCTGGGAGTAGCCATTCTGTTCCCGCTTTTTCCTGCTGCCCAGTCCCGGATTCAGGAATTAAGCAGGCACTATGGTTTTACCTGGATGCTGGCTACCCAGCGCCATTACATTCTGGTCAGCGACCTGCAAAAGTCAAAAGAACAGGAAAAAATCCTGGAACAGTCGTCTTTTGAGTTTGCCGGCGCCCTTGGGAAACAGCTTCCGGAATATGCCTTTCATATCGGTGTGGGACGTACCTACCAGAAGCTTTTGTGCGCCTCACAAAGCTTTAAAGAAGCCTAGTACATCGTTGCACTAATTCCCGAGTAACTAGCACTCGCTATCCGCGCCATCTGCACGTCTGCGAAGCTAGCCGTAGGTCCCACTACGCCGTCGCTTCGCAGACGCACAGCTGACACGAATATCAAGCACTATTTACTTCGGGATTAATGCAACGATGTACTAGATTGCCCTTACGGTCAATATCGCGGAACACAAAAGCCCGGTTACCTGCTTCTCCCAACTGGGCATTTTCCGCATTCTTTTAAACCCGGACAACAAGGAAGAACTGGAGGAAATTACCCACCAGTCCATTCACATTCTGGCACAGTATGACCAGGAAAACGGAACCGAATACCACAAAACCTTTCTCACCTTTTACGAACATAACTGTTCCATCAAAGAAACGGCTGCTGCCTTATATGTCCATTACAATACCATCCGGCACCGGCTTTCCGCGATCAACAGTATCCTCAATATTCCCATGACCGCCGGCTGCTCCCTGAGTATCCAGGCCCTGATGCTTATTGAACAATGGAGAAAAATATTCGACGAAATCCGCTACTGATTTTTGGCTGCCGCCGGCTTCCCCCTATTTACACATAAAAAACAGACCAGCCCCGGCAGCTTCCTGCCGGTTCTGGTCTGTATTCACCTGCACACTCCAAAGCGTATCCGAAAAGTCACTTTCACCGTTTATACGCCCCGCCTTGCGGTACTGGAAACCGCACCCGGAAATCCCGGCTCCTTAATCCTCAAAGGAAAATTCCTTCACCTGACGCACCACATCCATGACTGACCCGTCCCGGGCCTCAATGATGCCTACCACCTTGTCACCGAACCGGACCGGCTGGGGCTCCCCTACAATGGCATAAGCCTGGTCCCGCAGCTCCTGGATGGTACAGATGGGAAGCTTCGTATCCTTCAGGGCCTCCATCAGATCCGGCCTTCTGGGGTTGATGGCAATGCCGTAATCGGTGACAATCACATCCACACTCTCCCCGGGCGTGGTCACCGTGGTCACACTGGTGCACACCGCCGGAATCCGTCCCTGGAGCAGGGGCGCAATCACAATGGTACATTTGGCTCCTGCCGCTGTATCCGGGTGGCCTCCCTGGGCGCCGGTGATCACACCGTCAGACCCTACCACCACATTGCAGTTAAAATTCACATCCACTTCCAGGGCAGCCAGAATCACATAATCCAGCTTGTTCACATAGGCTCCCTTGTTAAAGGGATTGGCATACTCGGAAGCCGTGATCTCAATATGACGGTCCGGGTGCTTCTGGATGGACTCAATGGCTCCTAAATCAAAGTCCTGGGTATCCACCAGCACATCCACCAGATCCTTTTCCAGCAGGCTGCACATGGGTGTGGTTAAGCCGCCTACACCAAAGCCCATGCGGATGCCCCGCTCCTCCATGATCTTTGTCAGGGAAATGGTGGAGGCAATGGAGGCGCCGCCTACCCCGGTCTGGTAGGAGAAACCGTTCTTAAAATAGGGGGTATTGACCACCACCTGGGTACAGTACTCTGCCATCCGCAGCTTCCGCATATCCGTGGTCGGTTTGGCAGCTCCGGTAGCAATCTTAGCCGGATTGCCGATCTCATCCACCACCACCACATAATCCACCTTGGTCATGGAAATGCTGGCCGGCACATTGGGGAAGGGCACCAGGGTGTCGGTAATGGCCACCACCCTATCCGCATATTCCGCGTCAGCCACCGCATAGGACAGCACGCCGCAGTTGGATTTGCCCCCGTTGGCCCGCAGGTTGCCGTACTCGTCGGCTGTGGGAGCACCGATAAAGGCAATGTCAATATGGACTTCCCCGGACTCTACCGCCCGCACACGTCCGCCGTGGGAACACATAACTGCCAGATTTTTCAGCTTGCCGGAGGAAATGGCCTCCCCGATCTTGCCCCGGACGCCGGAGGACCGGAGGCTGGTCACGGTACCGTCCTCGATCATGGGAACAATGGGATCATGGGCCTTGCCCAGGGAGGTGGCGCAGATGGTCAGATCCCTGATCCCCATCTTATGAATCTCCTCCATGACCATATTGACCACGTAATCCCCCTCCCGGAAATGGTGATGGAAGGAAATGGTCATCCCGTCTTGGATTCCGCATTTTTCCAGCACCTCCCGGATGGAAGCTACCATCTTGCTGCGGCCCGGGTCCACCACCGCGCGGATCTTTGCCGCCCCCCGGGTAAATGCATAATTATCCTTTGCCTTTGCCCCCTGGTAGGGCTCCTTGCCGGTAATTTTCAGAATTTCTTCCGGAATTTCTCTGCCAACCGCATTTATCATATTACAGATCCCCCTCATATACGCCAGATGCCTTTGCCAGGCTGATCGTCCTCTTTGCACCGTCGTAGAAGGCAATGTCAATCATCTTGCCGTCTACGGTAAATACACCGATTCCCAGGGCCTTCTTCTCGTCGATCTCCTTTACCACCTTTTCCGCGAAAATGATTTCCTTCTGGGTGGGCGTGAAGATCTTATGTACAATGTCGATCTGTCTGGGGTTCACCAGGGATTTCCCGTCAAAGCCCATGCGCCGGATCATCCGGACCTCTTCCTCGAACACATCCATGGCATCCAGATTGGTAAACACCGTATCCCAGCACTGGACCCCGGCTGCCCTGGCGGCAATGATCATCTGCTGCCTGGCCCCCATCAGCTCCACGCCGGTTCCCGTGATCACGGTCTGAAGATCCTTGGTGTAATCGCCGCCGCTAAGGGCGATTCCGATGAGACGGTCTGAGGACTCGCAGACCTCCAGGGCATTTAACACTCCCCGGCAGGATTCCAGGGCCGCCATCAGCAGGGTAGACCCTTCCGGTCTTCCAAACTCCTTTTCCGCTGCCAGCACATGCTCTTCCACCGTATGTACGTCCCGGGCCCGCTCGGTCTTGGCGATGCGGATCACATCGGCGCCTCCTGCCACGCAGACACGGATATCCTCCTTCCAGTGGGGGGTATCCAGGCCGTTGATACGGACCACCCGCTCCACCCCATGGTAATCAATTTCCTGGAGGGCATGGAACAGGGAATACCGGGCCGCGTCCTTCTGGTTCTCCGCCACCGCGTCCTCCAGATCCAGCATAATGGAATCCGGCTTATAGATATAGGGGTCCTTAATTAACCCCGGCTTCTGGCAGTTTAAAAACATCATGGAACGTCTCAGTCTTTTCTTATTGGGATGACTCATTACCGGATCACACCTCCCCACGGAAGATTCTCTGTCACATCATTGGAACGGTACACGGCACACTCTACCCGTGCCTTCAGGGTACAGTCCAGCGCCCCCTTATCCACCACGGTCACTCTGGCACTGGCCACCTCCAGACGGCCCAGGGTCTCCAGAACCGTAGCCCGGATCTGCTTACCGAACTGGTGAATCACGCTGCTCTCAATGGAAAGCTCAATGGTGCCGTTACCCGGCTCCACGGTCACCTGGGCATCGCTGGATTCCAGGGTCCCGGCCATGGCTGCTTTCTTAATTTCCATGTTTTCCTCCTCCTTATTGTCTGTCTGACTACCTCCAGTGTACCACCTGGGAACCGTTTCTTCAAATACTTATCTGATTATACTGGCCATAAGTTCCGGCTTATGGTATACTTTCAATTGTATAATATTTTTATTATGGTGGATAGCAAAAAAAAGGAGAACCCTATGAATACCCGACATGCCCAGTATATGCTGACCATTCTTAAGGAAGGAAGCATCACCGCCGCCGCCCGGAAGCTCTATGTGTCCCAGCCTTCCCTAAGCCAGACTGTCCGGCTTGTGGAAAACAGTCTGGGAACCCCCATATTCAACCGGACCACAGACCCTATTACCCTGACCTATGCGGGAGAAAAGTATATGGAAGCGGCCCGGCAGATTCTCACCATCCACAGCAATCTGGAGAAGGAGATCAGCGAGATCACCCACGAGGACCACGGCACCATCCGCCTGGGCATTCCGGTCCAGCGGGCCATGGAGGTACTGCCCTACATTCTCCCCAGATTCAAGGACCGCTACCCCCATGTGGAGATCCGGGTCACCGAGGACGGCTCCTCGGCCATTGAGACCATGGCCCGGGAGGGAAACGTGGACCTGGCCTGCCTGACCACCTCCCCAAAATACGAGGAACTGGAATATATCTTCGTGGAGGCGGAGGAGCTGGTCCTTCTTACCAGCCGCCTCTCTGCCCTGGCCGGAAGGATTCCTGCCGGAACCCCCATTGATATTACGGAGGCCCGGAATGAAACCTTTATCAATATCAAGCCGGGACACAGCGTCCGGGACATCCAGGACCGGCTGTTTATCCTGAAGGAAATGCAGCCCAGGGTCATGTTCGAGACCGTCAGCATCGAGGTGGCAAAACGGACCGCCATTGCCTGCGGCGCGGTGATGATCTGCCCCAGAAACTACTTAGACACCACCCCCCAGCTTCTCCCCCACTGCGTCACCTACCCGCTAACCGGAATCGAAAACCGCCGATGCTTCTACATCTGTCACCGGAAGGACCGGTACCTGACCAGGTTTATGAAGGACTTTATCTCCATGGTAACCACCCGGGAACAGGCTCCCGGAATCCCACCCTGCCTGGACGGCCAGGAAGAGATCCCAGGCGGATATCCCCTTAATCCAGAAAGCTCCGGATGGTCTTGGGACTCCGGTAATTCCAGGTGGAAATCTTGATTCCGCTCTTTCTGCTTGCCGCGTGGACGATCTGGCCGTTGCCGATATACATGGCCACATGGTTGATGGTGCCCCGGCTGTTGGCATAGAAGATCAGGTCCCCGGGCTTCATTTCGCTGGATTTGATGGCCCGCCCGGTCTTTGCCTGTTCCCGGGAGGTTCTTGGCAGGTTCACCCCGGCTATGTTCTTAAGCACATACCGGACAAAGCCGGAACAGTCCGCTCCCGTGTGGGGATCATTGCCGCCCCATACATACCGGCCTCCCACAAACTGGAGGGCATAGTTGACCACCTTGTTGCGCAGGGATGCCTGCTGGTTGGCCCGCTCCTCCAGGGGGGAGAACTTGATGGCCTCGTTTAAGGCATAGCGGACCTCCACATTGTTGTCCCGGGTGGAAAGATAGGCCTTGTCCGGGCTTTCCCCGTCGTCACTGTCCCCGGCATCCAGCTCAATCTGCACCCAGCCGTCCAGCTGTTCTGCCACCGGATACCGCTCCTCCTTGGAGATCTGGGTCCAGATGGTGGACTCGGTGGAAGGCTGTGTCCGCACGTTCAGCATATCCGTCTTGACAATGGCCATGAGGGTGGCCGACTCCATGGCCAGGTCCCTTGCCTCCTGGCCCACGGCCACATACTGGGGATCTGCGGTAATATACCCGGTAATATTGCCGGACTTGATCTTGTACCACCCGTCCAGAGTCTCCAGAATCTCCCCGGCGGCCCTGCCAGGGAACTTTCCGATAATATTGGCCTGGTCGTCGGTGCTGGGTTCCTTACGGACATTGAGATAATTGTCCACCTTGGAAATCACCAGGTTGTCATACTGGCTTAAGGCCATGGCCTTCAGGTCCAGCTTCCTGGCTTCGTTAAGGGCATAGCGGACCACCGCATACTGGTTCTGGGTGGACAGATAAGCGTCCACAGGACCGCTGTTGCCTCCGTCCCACTGGATCATGACCCACTCGTCCAGCTCTTCCTTCACCGGATACCGCTCCCCGGTCAGGGCCTGTCCCACCACATTGGCCGGATCTATCTGGGGCTGCTGACGGATATTCAGCTTGTCGGTCTGGACAATGGCCATTTTCTCCACATAGTCCAGAGCCTGGGTTCTTGCTTCCTCCCCGCTGAGCACATACTGGTTGTGCACATAGCCCTCAATGCCTCCGGAGGTAATGTGGTGCCATTCCCCCTGGGTATCCAGAATCTCGCAGGCACTGTGCTCCTGGAGTTTTCCGATGATCTTGCCCCCCGGACCCGGCTCCTCCCGGACATTAAGATAGCCGGACACCTGCACAAGGCCCAGATTCTGGTAGGAATCCACCACCTGCTGCCTGGCCCTGGCTTCCTCGGCCGCTGCCTGTTCCTCCGGGGACAAGGTGGGTTCTGTCTCCGGCTCACGGGCCTCCTGGCCTTCCGACTCTGCGGACAGGGCCCCCGGCTCCCCGCTTCCGGATACCGGGCTGTCCTTGGACCTGCCTACTGCAAGGATCACCAGGACCACGGCCAGAAGAACCAGGGCCACAATCCCTGCCGGGGGTAAATAGGGCGGCCCTCCTTTCCGCTTTCTGGATCTGTTTGGCACCGGTATCGAAATTCTCTCTTCTTCCATAAATGCTCTCCTTATTCACACCGCATCCCCGCCGCCCTTTCCCTCCGGCTGGCCGGATACGCCCATTCCACCGCAAACATAAATTTTGTAACAGTTCAGATACCCTTTGAACTGTTACGGCATACGGCCATTTAGAATTGCTGCGCAATGGGCCGTATGCCCGCGACCATTACGGTTTCGTACGGTCAGCGCGGTGAACGCG
>CAJTOV010000068.1 GCA_910577765.1 uncultured Lachnospiraceae bacterium | reverse complement strand
AAGGCCCCGGGATACAGTCGTCCCCGGCGGCTCCCCAGCCGTCCCCCGTGCCGGAGACCGTACCGGATCCGTCCCGGGTTCCCTCTCCCCAGCCGGTGCCTGGCAGTCCCGGCTCTCCCGGGGGTCCCGGAGGAGACACCTCCTCCGGCGGCAATGGGGCAGTAAGCGCTCCAGGAATGTGAGAAAAACCAAAGCAAAATAAGCAATCACAACAAAAAAGCTGTCGCAAAATTCCATGTTTCCCCAATAGACCGATGATATCTTTCTGATATCAGAACGGTATATTGCGGAAATCTGCCATTTTGCGACAGCCTTCTTTTTTTGCCGGGATACCAAAAACGCGCCAGGGGCGCGTTTTCAGCCGGTTCAGGAACTACAGATTAAATCCAAAATACCTTACAGCATTCTTATAGCAGATTCCTTCCACAATCTCCTTTAACGCCTTCTGGTCATTGGGGTACTCTCCATTTTCCACCCAGCCGCCAACCAGCTCACACATAATCCGCCGGAAATACTCATGACGTGTGTAGGAGAGGAAACTTCTGGAATCCGTAAGCATTCCGATAAAGTTGCCAAGGCATCCCAGGTTGGCCAGGCTGGTCATCTGGGCGGTCATGCCCTGCTTGTGGTCATTGAACCACCATGCGGAACCCTGCTGCAGCCTGCCCTGGACCGTGGGGTCCTGGAAGCATCCCAGGATGGTGCCGATGGAGGCATCGTCGTTGGGGTTCAGGGAGTAGAGGATGGTTTTGGGAATCTCGTTGGTGGCGCTTAAAGCATTGAGGAAATCAGCCATCTGTGCGGAGGGAGCATAGTTGTTGATACAGTCAAAGCCTGTATCCGGTCCCATCTGCTGGTACATGTAGGCGTTGTTGTCCCGCTTGCAGCCGTAGTGGATCTGCATGGCCCAGCCCAGCCGGTTGTACTGCTTTGCCACAAACAGCATGAAAGCGGTCTTAAACTTCAGCTCCTCATCCCGGGTAATAGGACCTCCGGAAATGCCCTTGGCCAGGATGGCGTCCAGCTCCGCGTCGGAAGCCGGTACATACATGACATACTCCAGGGCATGGTCGGATACCCGGCAGCCCATGGAATGGAAGAAATCCAGCCGGTTGGACAGAGCCTCTTTCAGGGAAGCAAAGTCCCGGATCTGGACACCGCTGGTCTGGGACAGTTTGGCCAGGTAGGAGGCGTAGTCAGGCTTTTCCACGTTCATGGCCTTGTCCGGTCTCCAGGCAGGCAGCACCTGCACGTCAAAGGTTGGGTCCTCCGCAATTTTCTTGTGCCACTCCAGGCTGTCCACCGGATCATCGGTGGTGCAGATCAGGGTCACGTTGGAAGCCTTGATCAGGCTGCGGACGGACCATTTGCTGTGAAGCTGCTCATTGCACAGGTTCCAGACCTCCTCGGCCGTTTCCCCGCACAGATGTCCGGTGTAGCCGAAATACCGCTGCAGCTCCAGATGGCTCCAGTGGTACAGGGGATTCCCGATCAGCTTCTCCAGAGTCTCTGCCCATTTCTGGAACTTCTCCCGGTCCGTGGAATCGCCGGTGATATATTTCTCGTCAATGCCGTTGGAACGCATCTGGCGCCATTTGTAATGGTCGCCGCCCAGCCAGACCTGGGTGATGTTGTCAAACTTCCGGTCCTCGGCGATCTCCCTGGGATTGATGTGGCAGTGGTAGTCCAGGATGGGCATATGCTCTGCATACTGGTGGAATAAGTTCTGTGCGGACTCGGTGGAAAGCAGGAAGTCTTTGTCCATAAACTGTTTCATTTGGGGTAATCCTCCTTTAAAATAATTAGAATCTGGTTGTTGCTCTTTTAATCAAATCGGCGGCAATGGTGGTCCGTACCGGGACATTCCCGCCGTTGAATACGCCCATAAGGGTATTGATGGTGGTGGTGCAGAGTGCCTCTACTTTGCTGTCGATGGAGGTCAGCTCCGGGTCCGTGCAGACGGCGTAGCTGGAATTATTATATCCAACGATGCTTAAGTCATCCGGGATACGTCTTCCGGCAGCATGTGCATATTTTACCGCACCTACGGCCAAAGTATCATCAGAAGTAAGCACTGCGTCAAAGTGCAGGCCCGATTCATGAAGGGACAGGAGAAGCTCTCTGGCAGCCAGTATATCTTTGGGACAGTGGTGGATATAGTCCTCCCTTACGGAGAGTCCCTGGCCGGTAAGGGCGTCCCGGTAGCCTTTCAGCTTGCAGGTGCCGCTGTAGGAAAAGCTGGTAAACAGATAGAGGATCTGGCGGCATCCGGACTGCAGCAGTTCCCTGGTGGCCTTGTAGGTGGCCATCCGGTCGTCGCAGAGGGTGGAATAAATGTTCTCCCCCTCCAGAAAGCCGTTGACCAGCATAATGGGAATCTCCCTGGCGGCCTCCAGAATGTAGCCGTTGTCCCGGACCCTGGGCTCAATGAACTTGGAGCCGGCCAGAATGATGGCGTCCACCTTCTTGGAACGCAGCAGGTCAAAGTACTGGCGCTTGTTGTCCAGAAGGCTGCCGGTACAGCAGAGGATGGAATCATAGCCATAGTCTTTGAGCCCCCGCTCCAGGTAGTAAATGGCGTGGGCCAGGTAGGGGTCCGAGGAATCGGAACACATGATTCCCACGGTCTGGATGGTGCCCAGGCCCAGGCCCCTGGCAAATACGTTGGGCGTGTAGCCCAGCTCGTCCATGACCTTAAGAACCCGGGAGCGTGTCCGGTCGCTTACATTGGGATTCCCGTTGAGAACCCGGGAAACGGTTGCGATGGAGACGCCGGCCTTCTCGGATACGTCATATATATTCATAGAATCACCTTTTCTGTAAGTGCTTACAAACTAGAATCATTATAGCTTCTATTTGAAAATAATGCAAGGGGTTTGATAATGTTTGTTACTGTTTGCGGGGGCATCTTCTTGCCCGGCTGTGTCGGACAAGAAGCATCGGGCGTCCGCCCGATGTGGAAAACTGGACAAAAACAGTCTTACAAGCCAGCTTGACGTCTGTTTCCCTCCAGTTTTCCCCGCCCCGTGAACTGTAACCCAAAAAGCAAAAAAATCAATTTTTTTCCAAAAATCTGTTACATTTTCCTTTCCGGCGCGTTGTAATCTTATGAGGGGTTGTTTCACTTGTTGGCGGACTCCCCCGGCAGTTTACTTCGCATCATATAAAGGAGATGGAGGCATATTATGAGAGAATTAGCAGTTTATTATTGCGGCAAATGCGGACGTTACGGATATTATAATCTGGTAAGAAATGCAGTCTGCCCAAACTGTGGCCGAAAGCTTACCCAGTTGGGCATGCCATATCTGACTTTCATCAAGCTTGATCCGGAAGAAAGGGACAATCTTCTCACCCAGGAAATACTGGCGAAAGATCCGCTGATTACCAACCGGTTTCTTGCCACTGCCAGGGCACACAACGCCCGGGCAGTGGTGGCGGAGCTGAAAGAGCATGTTCATGAACTGGAGCTTGAAAATCTGAAGCTTAACGAAACCATAGACTGGATGCATCAGACCATCTGGGACCTGCTCCGCAAAACCAGGGCGCTGGAGCATCAGCTGGAAGGTCTGGAGATCCGCCGTCAGAAAAACTCTTCCCAGTAATCCCCCTTCCCGGAACGCCGCTGCACCCGGCGTTCCGGGGTCCTGGGATACCAGGCCGTCTCATTTCCGGGTATCTCAGGACTGCTCTGTCACGTACCGGTTCACCAGCCTGTTTAATGTTACCTTCATCTGAACAACAATGCTCAGCAGCATTTCATTATCTTCTTTCAGTTTTTGATTTTCGGCTTCCAGTTTTTTCATTTCATCCAATGCGTTGCTCATTACCAATTCCTCCTCGTAGGCTTGATTACGTGTGAAGGTATTTTCTCATATCCGGCACACTGCCTTTCCCTGCCGGAAGACAGCAGACAAAGCAATATAGAAAGTTTCCTTCTTTAAAATATACTATAAAACCATTTTTTGGATTTGAAAAGTGAAACATATCGCAAAATTCGACAGACAAATTCGGCATTTTCAGATATTTTATTGACATCCCCAACATTGCCGTATGACCTGACTCTCCACATACTATATCTTGTATTTTCCAGTTATCCACAACCCGACAAAATGCGCAAAAACTTTCATAACATTTTTCTTACAATTCCCGCGAATTCCTTACAATCCACCCCAGGGTATTGATATCTAAAAACACCATTGCTATAATAGGCTTAAGTTAGAACCTTGTGGGCAGTTTCCAGCATCTGGTTTTCATGGAGCCGGTTCCCTGCCTTCACAGGAATAAAACAAAAAGGGGTGAACTGACATGAAACACAAATCATGTTTAGCCTTGGTTTTAACCATAACCTGTCTTTTCCTTGGTGCGTTTCCCGCTATGGCCGGTGAGTGGTGCCAGACTGAAGAGGAACAGTGGCAATACATTCAGGATGACGGAACTCCGGCTACCGGATGGCTTGAGCTGGACGGTGTACGGTATTATCTGGATGAAAGGGGCAACCGCAAGTCCGACTACTGGCTGAAGGATGACGGCGCCTGGTACTATCTGGATGAGAATGGCATCATGGCCGCCGACACCTGGGTGGACAACTACTATGTGGATGAAACCGGAAGGTTTGAGAAAAAAAGATAGTCGAACCTGCAAGCGGGGTTCCCGGATTACCGGGTGCCCCCTTTTTTTACTGATGTACTAATTCTGCAACCGTTCAGAACCCTCATGAACGGTTACGCCGTTTCATCTGGCCAGACTTTGAAACAGCGCAAACAGGTCCCGCATTCCCTGCTGGTAGCTTAACCTGTCATAGACACAGGCGCTTTCGCTGGAAGCTGCCAGAAATTCTTCCAGCAGATCTTTCTGCTCCTGATTCAGAAGTTTCCTGAATTTCTCATAGATTGCCCTTTCCTCTTTCAGCGCCTGCTGATATTCCTGGTTTTCCCGTACAATATCCTCAAGCCTTACATCGGTCATAAGCTGCGTCATCATTTCCAGAACTTCATCATTCACTGTCTTCCCCTCCTTCACAGTTTCAGTATAGTGGAATCTTCCAGCATGTTCAAGTATTTCAGTGCAAACCATAATAAAAGTTATGAAAAAGTTGTAACAGTTCAGATAGGTCTGCGCGTTCACCGCGCTGACCGTAAGAAAACGCAGCGGTCGCAGGCATACGGCCCATCGCGTCAGCGATTCTAAATGGCCGTATGCCGTAACAGTTCAAGGGGCATCTGAACTGTTACAAAAAGCTACAGTTCACGGGGCGGGGAAAAAGATTCCCCCTGGGAACAGCAACATTAAAAATGGAGAGAGGAAATACCTATGATCAGCTATCGGCCACTCTGGGACACCATGAAGCGGAAGCACATCACCTCCTATGCACTGATTCACAAACACAGCGTTGACCCCCATACCATCCATAAGCTGAGACACAACCAGAGCATCACCATGCACACCCTGGAATCCCTCTGCCGGATTCTGGCGTGCACCCCCGACCAGATTGTGGAGTTCTCCTGGGAAAATGAGGATACTTAAGATTTTATGCCAGGATTGTAATAAAATGTTATAGAAAGTTCATATTTTAGGCAGTTGTATGGTTTTCCAATTTATGTTATGCTGTGTGTGTCGATTATAACGGAACGGCTGCAGCGGATTCCCCTGTTTCCTGACGGGAATAAAACGTCAGCGTTCCACAGCTCTGTCAGAATACGGAGCACACAGAATATGTCTAAGTCTGGAGGTAATTTAGATTATGAAGAAACGTATAATTGGCATCACGGCCCTGGCTGCTGTTATGACGGTATCCACCGGTATGACGGCACTGGCTGCCGGATGGAAGCAGGACACCCACGGCTGGTATTATGAATATGACAACGGCAACTGGGCCACCTGCGGATGGTTCACGGACCCGGAGACCAAGAATGTCTATTATCTGGACCCGGACGGCTACATGATGAGCGGCACCCGGATGGAAGGCTACTGGCTGGATGACAGCGGTGTCCGCCAGGAGAAGACCGAGGCCGAGAAGGAAGCCGAGGCCCGCAGGAAAGAGCGGATTGCATCCCGTCCCAACCCGGGCAAGGAGCAGGTAGCCGCAGACAACGCTGCCAAGGCTGCCAAGTCCTCCACCACAGCCGTAGGCACCAAGCGTCTGGTGTACCAGCACGAGATTGATGCCTTCTCCAACCGCTATTTCACCGACACGGCCAAGGCCCTGGGAACCAGCTCCATCGGCGGGCGGACCACCCGGAACAACTTAGAGACCACCCTTAAGTTCATCAGCCACGACAACGACGTGCTGATCAGTCATATTCCGCTGGTTGCCACCGAGAAAAGCGCCAACTACGTGCCCTATGCCTGGGAGTTCACCTACAACCGCAATGTGCTGGGTGACGAGCGTGAGATCAATGCCATGAACGGCGTGTTTAAAAATATGATGATTGCCGGTCTGGGTGCCACCGAAGGCAACGCCGTCTACGAGCGGGTCATGGCCGAACCGGTGGGCCAGGGCGGACGCTTTGAACTCAGCGGCAATACCGACACCGGCAACTCCTACACTCTGACCTACGCCTACGAGCGCATGGTTCTCCAGGTCATCTGCAGCGAGTACGATCCCGAAGCGGAAGCCGCCGCTGCCAAGGCCGCCGAGGAAGAAGCCGCCAGAGCCGCTGAGGAAGCCGCCCAGCAGGCAGCCTCCACCACCAGCGTCATCACTGCCGGCGCCGGCCAGAGCACCACTCCCGAGACGGAAGCTGCCGCCGAGACCGGGGACGCTGCCCAGGAAGGGGACGCTGCCCAGGAAGGGGACGACGCCGGAAACGCTGAAGCTGCTGACGCAGCCGCAGCCACCGACGAAACTACGGCAGCGTAAATACCAAAAAGTACCATTACCAAAACAGGACAGTCCGGTAAAAATCCAAAGCCTTGAAAAGCCTGAATTTTTACCGGACTGTCTCCTTCTTACCCGCCGGGGGGAACCGCCGTTTCACGCCCCCCTTTACTCTTCGCAACAGTTCAGATAACCCTGGAACTGTAACTATTCTTCTATTTTTTAATCACAAACTCCTCATATGCATCCTTCTCAACCGTTGTCTCAAACATAGGCGCACCGCCTGCCTGGTGCGTGGACTCGTCATAAATCTTCAGCCGGATCACATTATCCTGGTACAGACCGCCGAAGTAATCTTCTGTAGACTCCGCATACCCGAAATCCTGCACAGCCACCTGGTCATTGATGATCTTGACCGCTTCAGACGCAGTGAACGCCGCATCCTCCGGCGAAGTGCCGTCCTTGACAATCACCGTCACATCCACGTACTCCTCCGGGATATTCACCGTAAACTCCAGGCCTGCTGCTGCCGGGTACTCACTCGCATCCAGGAAAATGTCCTCCACATCCTCCTTAAGCTGATCCAGATCCAGCTCAATATCATTGTAAAGGTTGAAATCCGGTCCCATGGTCTCTCCCGGCTCCACACTTGGCTGGACAATATTGCTCTTGGTACAGCCGCCCAGCAGCACCGCACATCCCAGAACCAGAATCAGTGGTTTTATCTTCATAACGTTTATCCTCCTAAGCTTTAAAATATTTTCTTCTTCCTGCCAGACCATCTCTGACAGACTGTTAGCTACCCTCGGTGAACAAGGGGACGCTGAGGGTATTATAAACGATTGCTGTTTTTTTGAATAGGGGTTTTCGAAAAACGTTAGAAAAACTTCATCAATTTCGTAAGAAAAACACCGTTGCATTTTTTCCGCGTCTATTCTAAAATATTCTTACCCTCCATGGACAAGGGGACAACCCCCTCTGTCCGCCGGAGCCACCCTGAGAAATAACAGAAGAAAGGTAACCGCCTCATGCAGTTTACGCTCCCAGACAAGCCCTTAAAAAAATACCTGGCCTGGCTTCCGGCCCTGGCCGCAGCCATTGCCATCTTCGCCTTCTCCGCCCAGCCGGCTGATGACTCCACCTACATGAGTGAAAGCATCACCCAGATCATCCTGGAGATTGCCAACCAGGTCCGTATGATTGATCTCCAGAAGCTGGACCTGGTGGAGCTGTACATGTCCTTAAGCGTCCCGGTACGCAAAAGCGCCCACATCATTGAGTTCGGCGGGTTCAATGTGACCCTGCTCTTCGCCCTCTACGTCTGGGACATGCGGGGGAAACCATGGGTCCGCCAGGCATTCCTCCTGACCTTCCTTTACGCCTGCTCCGACGAGCTTCACCAGATCTTCGTTCCCGGCCGGGCAGGTCTGGTCTCCGATGTAATCATTGACATGCTGGGGGTCTGCATGCTGGCCCTGGTCCTGCGGGCCATGATCACCCGCAGGGAACGGCGCTTTGCCATACCCGCATGACCGCCAAAAGGGGCTGTGGCAAAATGGCAGATTTCCACAGGATACGGATGATATCTGTGGGATATCAAAGCCGTATTCCGGGGAAATCTGCCATTCTGCAGCAGCCCTCTTTCAAAACAAATCCTGTTCTAAATCACCAGACACCCGATCACATTCCGTTTCAGGGAATCCAGCATCTCTTTCTCTTTCATGATCTCCCGGTTCAGGGAAACGCCACGCTTCTCCACCAGGACCACCCCGCTGCACTCTGCCAGCTTCTTTAAGGTATCGGTGCTCTCATTGAGATTCTGGCAGGGAACCAGGCGGATGCCTTCCGTCTCCTGCATCATCCGGTCACACAGCCCGCCCAGGGTCTCCAGATCCACGGTTCCGGTGACCAGGATCTCCTGAGTATCCCCGGCATAGTTGCGGATATTGACGGCTGCCCGTCTCAGCACCGTCTCCTCGGAAAAGCGCTCTGCCGTACCTTCCAGCCGCTCCAGCCACCGGTCAATGGCGCAGAGGAAGCCTTTGCGCTCCGGCAGGGAAAATTCACCCAGCAGACGGTAGCCGTACTGGCTCCGGATGGCCTCCCCGGAACGCAGCCTGGGTCCCATAAGATAGATCACACCATAAAAGAACACGATCAGGAAGCCGCCCATGACGCCGCCCAGCACAGCATATTTGATACCCACCTTGGCAACCTCCCGTTTGGAAAGGGTGGTGGGAACCTCCGGCTCCTCCAGATCCTTCAAAGCCTTTTCCTTGTCGGTAAGAAGCTTCTGGTAATTGTCGATGCGGTCGCTGTTCTGCTTCTGTTTGTCTGCCAGTCCCAGGTCCGTGATCACGCCCGAAGACTTGTTCATGATGGTCACGGTGTGCTCCCCGGCCACCTTGGCGATCTGCCCCTTCCGGGCAATCATCTGGTCCAGAATCTCGTCCCGTATTTTCACGGCTGTCTCCTCATCCAGATAGCACACCTCCAGGGTCACCTGGTTGCTGCCGAAATCCCAGCCGGCACTGACCAGCTCTTTCAGATAAATGGCATCCACCCCGGTCATCTTCTCAATAGGCGCCCAGTCGGTTCCCTGGACAAGGTTGGCCCCATAGGAGCGGACAATGCTGTCCGTAGGGTCCTGGGTCATGGAATCGGGAATATAGGCCCACTCTGACTCTGCCAGCCGGATCTGCACATCCGCGTTGGCCCTGGGCTTTGCATAAGGATCAATCCGCATCAGGACCGAATTCTCCACATAGTTCTGCTGATCCTCCACAGTCTTGCTGAAGTTGGCAATATTCCGCTCGTAGCTGGCCAGATTCCGCTCATAGAGTACCACCTGCTCCTCATACTCTTCCCGGCTCTCCTGCACAAACTCTGCATCCTGGCGGGATACCATCTCCCTGGCCACTTTAAAGCCCCCTACCAGCACCGCCAGAATCACGGCCACCAGCATGATCAGTCTCCACCGGTACAAAAAGTAGAAGCACAAATCCTTCAGATCAATCTCCTGCTCATAGGTATTATCATAGTTCATCTGTCTTTTCTCCTCTTACTTTTATCTGGACCCCTTTCCTGCCAGCACCACATACACGGTGATAAACAGGATCTTGATATCTTTCAGAATGGACCAGTTGTCAATATACTGCATGTCCAGCTTCACCACCTCATCGAAATCCGTGATGTCGCTTCTGCCGCTGATCTGCCACAGCCCCGTAAGGCCCGGAGTCATGCTCAGGCGGCATTTGTGCTTGGCCTCGTAACGCTCGAATTCGTCTATGGTAGGGGGCCGGGTGCCTACCAGGCTCATGTCGCCTTTTAGAATATTCCAGAACTGGGGCAGCTCGTCAATGCTGGTCTTGCGGATAAACCGTCCTACCCGGGTGATCCGGGGGTCATCCTTCATCTTGAACATGAGACCGCTGACTTCATTGTCCTTCATCAGGTCTTTCTTGCGCTGCTCCGCATCCTGGTACATGGACCGGAACTTGTAAAATGTAAACTTCCGGCCGTTCTTCCCTACCCGGGTCTGCCCGAAGAACACGGGACCCGGAGACTCCAGCCGGATGGCCGGTGCCACGAACAGGGCTGCCACTGCCAGCAGAACCATGCCCACCAGGCTCCCTGCAATATCCAGACACCGTTTGGCAATCATCTGCCGCACAGAGAACAGGTTCCTGGCAAAGGTCACCACCGCGTATTTTCCCACCCGGTTCAGGGTCCGCTTGCCGTGGACATTGATATCGAAAATGTCGATGTTCACATCCACGATAATGCCCATCTCCTCCATCTCCTGAATCCATGGCTCCATCAGACCGGTATGCCTGCGCTCCGAGTCGATAATGAACACCTCGTCAATATCGTGGTGGGTCACATAGTCGATGAACGTGTCCGGTCCGGCTACCACCGGATACCCGGCGATCTCCGCCACCTCCCCTTCCCGGGCGTCCAGAAGGACAATGCCTGTCATGATCCGCATCCATTCGTTGTAACCCACGATATTCTCGATGGCGCTCTGGACCCGATCCCTGGTGGAGACCAGAAGCAGGCGGCTGCTGTAACGTCCTTTCTTAAACACCTTCATCAGATACTGGCGCAGCAGCAGATGTCCCAGGAACATCATTCCCACACTGATCACTGCAAAATATCCGAACACCAGTCTGGAGAGAGTCTCCGCCCTATGTAGCAGGTACAGGCACAGTACCCACACCACGGAAAACGCAAGCTGTTTCTTGAAAATGGCAGCCAGGTCTTCCAGCATACCCCTGCGGGAAAAGTGATGGGTGAAATCAAAAAACACTTCCAGGGATACGGAAATCATGACCATCAGCGGAAGCTGCCAGATCTGGTCTCCTCTCTGGTTGATTCCCATAAACAGTTTATATCGTATCAGGAACGCCAGCAGCACGCTGGTTAGTAGACAAACCAGATCCACAAGCATCACCAGAACGTTCTCAATGGTTTTACTCTTCTGGTACATGGTTAATCCTTTCATCTGTACTTTCATTACGGTACCGGATGGACGTCCGGCTGTCAAAAACCGGCAAAAGCCCGGACCGTAACGTATTTTCTCGTTCCATTATATCATACTTCAATTTTTTTTCATTAAGAATCTTTTAATTTTGTATGAGTAATCATCTCCTATTCTGGGAAATATTGCTCTGCTGCCCCCGTGAACAGTAACGAATACCGCCAGCGGCGCCATTTTCCTTCCCTTATCACATGAATTCTGGTATAATAGCAGTAAATGAAATCCCACTATACCAGATAAACCACGAGGTCACAGACAAATGAACACAGACTATACTGCATTTCCGGAGCCGGCAGATGCCGGCATGAACAGTTCACTGGCGGGCCAGCGGGCCCTGGCCGACCAGATGCCCATGGTCCGGCTGTCCCTGGACAAGAATCCCTGGCGTCCCCAGACGGATCAGCCGGTCCAGGATCTGGCCGGCTTTTATTTTGCCCGGAACCCGCTGGGTTTCTGCGGAAGAAGGAGTGAGCTCTGGCGGCTGTATGATTTCACCCGTACTCCCACCGTGATCCGGTGGTGGGCAGTCACCGGTCCTTCCGGCTCCGGCAAAAAGGCACTGGCCTATGAATTCCTGCGGCGGCTGACGCCGGAGTATTACGGCTTTTTCCTGGAGTGCGGCGCTGACCTGTCCTGTGCAAAGGACTTTGTCCCTTTCCAGAATACACTTGTGGTCATTGATTCCATGGACGGACACGAGGATGGGGTGGCACGGTATCTTTCCGTCCTGATGGATCTGTTTGAAGGCTCTGTGTATTTCCTGCGGATTCTGTTTCTGGAGCGGGAGAATCCGGTGTACCCGGATTCCTGGTATGACCGGCTGGAAAACGCCTTTGACCCGGAACACAAAAGTATGTTCCGGGGCTTTGAGTACGATCCCGGCCTTTCCACCCTCCGCGGCCACAATTTCCTGTGTCTGGGGGATATGGATGACCTTCTCATGACGGACCTGGTGGAGGCTGTCTGCCGGAAAAAGGGCCTTTTGCCAGATCCCCAGCGGAACTTGAAAATCCGTGAAGCCTTTGCGGAGTGGTACAGCCGCTTCCGGTATTCTCCCCTGTTCCTCCAGCTATTTGTGGAGGCCTATGTGGAGAACCGCTGCGGCCAGGGAGACTGGCAGAAGCTGCTGAAAGAGGCTGTTTCCCGGGAGGCGGAAAAGCTTCGGACAGGGGCCGCTGGGCCGGAACCGGGGCCGGACATCTGCCAGATCGTCCGAAAAAGTATTCTTGAGGACATGTACGATAACGGACAACCGCCTTATCCGGACATGGTCTGGATGAGTTTCTACCTATATTATATGAGCGATGCGCAGCGGAAGGCCCTGGACGCCCGGATGCGGCAAAGCCACCCAAAGGCTTATTGCCGGTTCCTGACCCGGTGCGTCCGGGATTTCCCTGGCCAGGAGACGGTGCTGGAGTATGTCCGGGGGGCAGCCGCTGGCGTGGCATGTTCCTATACTGGAGCCGGGGAGGACAAGGGGATGGCGGCGGATTCGGCCACTGGGAATGTGACTTCCGGCGCCGGGGCGGCGGCCATGGAAGCCGTGACGGCCCGGCTGGCTCTGGTGTCCGGGGAGCTTCCCCGGGCCGGGAACAGTTCCCAGGAGGACAAAGAACTGCTGGAGGAAGAGTACGGATTCTGGAAAGATTTCCAGGGAAGCGGGGAGGCCATGGTTCTGGCAAGGCTTTACGGCCTTTACCACTGTTCCTGGAGGCTGATGGCCTGGAATCTGGATTCCCAGGCCCAGGAATGTCTGGAGCTTCTGCACCAGGCGCCGGACAGTGACCTGGTGACGCCCAAAAAGATCGGATTTCTTCTGGACCATGGAGCCCGGTACACGGATGAGGCCGACGATTACAAGGCTTCCCGGCAGATTCTCCAGTGGGTGGAGCCACTGTTTCACCTGCTTCCTGACGGCGGAGAGAAGACCGCGCTTCTGCTGCGGTGGTACCGGGAGCAGGCCATGATCCAGATCATCCAGGGCCAGTGGCACTCTGCCCGCAAGCTCCATGAGGAAGTCTTTGCCCTGGTTGACTGGACCGATGAGTACCAGGTGGAGCTGTATGCCTACTGGGGATTTTCCTGCACCATGCGGGCCAGACTGGCCCTGGAGCCGGAGAAGGCCCTGGATTTCGGCGGTTTCCTTATGACTCTGGGGGATGACTACGGAGCCCAGAAACGGGAGATCGCTTTCAGCGAGCGGGCGCTCTATTACTACCTGCACTCCAGGTACATTATCACGGACTTTGTCATGGTCAGTGCCTATCTCACAGACCAGGAAAGCTGCGGGCTCCGCAGTCTGAAGCAGTTCCTTGACCTGGCCGGCGCCAATGTGGTCAACGGGGACCTGGCCGGACTGCTGGTGGGAGCCTGGGCCATGCAGGCAGAGTTTGACATGGACCTGACCGAGGACCAGGTTCTGGAATATTTCCAGGATACAGAGGGCTACCTGAAACAGTTTCCGGGACGCCCCATTCTGGCAGAGCATGCCATTCATTTGTGGAATGCAGGCCATGACGTGGTCCTGGACGAGGATGTGCCGGAGGACAAGGTAGAGAAGGCCTACGCCCTGCTGCTGGGCCATGTGGACAATCCCCGGATTCTGGACAGCTTTTTCCAGCTTCTGCGAAATTCCACCCAGGAAAAGAACTGGTCCCGGTACACGGAGAATCCCCAGGTGCGTGCCAGCCTGGCCCGCCACGGCCGCAGCCATTTTCTCAAATCACCTGTCGTGGACGAATACTATCTGGACGAGCCTTATGTGCGGCCCCAGAAAAAGGTCTATCCCAATGACCCCTGCCCATGCGGCAGCGGGAAGAAGTATAAGAAGTGTTGCGGGAAAAATGGGTAATGTGCAAAAACGCTGCCGGGCTGATGAAATCATTTCACCAGTCCGGCAGCATTTCTGTCGGGAGCCTTCTCCTTAAAGCTTCACCGGCTTCCAGGCCCGAAGCCCTGAGTAGGAGAACATAATATTCAGCCGTACCCGGCAGCCTATATCCTCCCGGGTAAATATCCTTGCCGGATCATCCGCCGCAGACTGGGGGGATGGCACCAGGCTCGCTTCCAGATTCAGCCTGTCCAGAAGGATTTTCCCGTGGGTCTGCTCCACATCCGTGACCGTGCCGGTAAATACCTCCAGATACAAGGGATCCCGGGCATCATTTCTGGGAAGCTCGGTGGCAGATACCACCGGACATCCGGCCATTCCTGCCCCTGCTCCCAGAAACGCATCCCGCTCCCGGGCGGTGTTTAATCCCTGCAGGCGGGCAATCCGGCTGGTCTCGCTGGCCAGGCGGACCACGTCTGCCACCGATGCGGCGGACAAGCTGTTCTTCCTGAGAAGGAAGGTAAGGCAGAACAGCAGATAGCTTTTCCGGACTCCTTCCTGCATGTAATCCGCAATTACAGCCAGAGCCTCAGAGGCCTGGAAGGTACTTAGGTGGCGGTACAACTCAAACCAGGTTTCCACATCCGGATAGCTGTGGCTGCCGTCCTGGGCCATCAGGTTCCGGCGGGCACACTGTTCTGCCAGCCGCAGGATCTCCGGTTCCGTATTCTTCCAGGTGTAGCCGTTAATGGAAAACACCGTATACACCAGGGAACGGCGGCGGCGCCGGTCCGCAGGACTGTCCGAATCCAGCAGTACCGCAAACTGCCGGCTGATGCCGGCGCCTGGATTCTCGGCGATCTGTTCCAGACGGCTCCGGGCATCATTGAGAAGCTGTGCGTCCTCCCCCATCTGATCCCGCATCATCCTGTAAAGTTCATTGGCAATGGAAAAATGATCGTCATACCATTCCTGGAACCTGGGTTCCTCTTTTAAAAGCCTGCCCAGCTCCCGGTCCGGGTCATACCGGATCAGGTTCTGAATGATCTCGCATTCCATCTTGATCTGCGGAAAGTAGCTGAAATTGTCGTTGACATCCGCCTCCATGCGGGCATTCTCGAACAGATCGCTGGCCTCCTTGTAGCGCACCAGGAAGTTGGTGATCAGTTCCTCATAATCCGATGCCAGCCGTCCTTCCCGCCGGTTCTTTGCCTCCTGCTGGATATCCCGGATAATCCATTGGCCATAGATACAGCCCAGGGTGGTCTCATGGGTGTTCCTGCCTGACACAGCCCGGTCAATGGCTTCCCTGGCCATCTGCTCTGCTTTGTCATACTGGGGCAGAATCCGGTTCTTCTTGTCCCCGGTAGCCAGAAGCCTGGCCAGATGATTGTAATAATGGGGATTCTCCGGGAACCGCTGAATCAGCAGGTTCAGAAGCCGTTCCCGGTCCGACCACCGGGGGATCGTTTCCACCAGTACCGAGAACTTGGTCTTGCGTTCCTCCGAATCAATATAAGACCGGTCAATGATCAGCTCCTTCAATATATCATTGACATACTTATCCTCACTGCCGTATAGGCAGCTCATGGTCTGGATATAGGTCTCCGCTGCCTTGAACGTCACGTCTGCCAGAGTGGCTTCCGGATTGTCCGGGGCATGGAGAACCGTCAGAATCCGTTCCGCAATTACCTTATGGCAGAGGCGGAATCCGCCGTCCCGGATCACGGTCAGCTTGGACAATGCCGATGGAAGCATCTCCTGGACCAGATAAATGCTGGTCTCCTTTTCCTTGTATTCCTTCTCCAGAATCAGAAGCATTTCCTGGACATTGACCACAATATTCTGGGAAAATGTGGTGACAATGGCCAGGCTGTTCAGCAGGTTCTTTTCCTGTTCCCGGCAGCCGGATACGGTCCTGACCAGGCTGCTGACCAGATGATATTCTTCCTGGAAGGTATAGAATCCATAGAAGAACGGGGAACGCTGCTCTTTATAGTGGTCGTCTGCGGTGATCCGGGTCAGCCACTTTTTCCGGTCTGCGGCGTCCTGCTTTTGTTCCGCATAGCCCTGGAAGGTTGTCCGGAAATTTCTGGCAATGGAATTTGGCATGGTGTCACCCAGGGGCGGGAGGATGTGTTTCCCGGTCACCTCCTGATTTTCACTGCTGCTGGTGTCCGTGCGCTTCACCAGCAGAATCAGCAGGCGGCCGTTTCCGCCGTCCATTTTCTGCCGCAGAGCTGCCAGGTCATCCTCGGAAATGACCGTGGAACCGGATTCCACGGACAGCAGGACGCATTTACCGGTCTTCTGGTAAATCTCCAGGAGAATATCCGCGGTTCTGGCAGAGTAGTGTTTCAGCCTGGCACAGGGAAGCTGATCTTTCAGATCCCAGAGAATCCGCTTGGACAAGGTGGTCCCGCCGCTTCCTGCCCCGTGGAATAAGGTGGTTGTCTTGACCCGGGGGGATTTTTCCTCTGCCAGCCTGACCAGACGCTCCAGGGCCTTCTGGTAATTCTCTCTTGTGTAAAGGGGCAGATCCCGGTCTGCTGACAAGTCTCTCCAGGTAACCTCATTTCCTTTGTAGAAAGCCTCTCCCAGACTGTCACCGCCGCCGGACATATTGATGCCGGTATGGACCGTATCTGCCCCGGCATCATACTCACAGCCGGAGTATACCAGCTCAATGCTGGATTCGAAGCTGACCAGGTCCGCTTCCTGGAAGCAGCAGATTCCGTTGATGGCCGGCAGATTGGCACAGCGTCCCTGGCTGCCGGATTCATTAAGATATTCCTGGCAGGTGCGGGCAATGTGGGCCAGGCCGGAGCCCGGGTAGGCAAGGAAATGCCATTTGTGTTCCTCCTCCAGCTCCGGGATCTCCTCCCCAAATTCCCGGGAGAATCCGGACCGGAGGGACACGAAACGTGTGCCGGGCGGAAGTCCGCATTCAGACTCGCAAAGCCGGTTTAACAACTGGTTCCGGAAAGGCAGGCTGTCTCTTCCGCAGTCAAAGACAAATACCAGGGGCACTTTGGGATTCTCCCCGCAAAGCTTTCTCACCGTGTCCAGCACCTGCTTTCCCCAGTCCCGCCACAAGCTCCGGTAGCTGGTGGCCTGGGGCTTGCGTATGGCCAGCAGATTCAGTGTGGAACGGAAGGTATCGGCCTTCTCCTCAGCCGCGGGAGTGACCCGCTTTACAGTCCGCTTCCGGCAATGTTCCAGCAGAAGCCGAAAGACCACAGGGTCGTTCTGTTCCAAACCGATATCCACCACCAGGGACCAGTCCAGGGCACATAAAGCCCCCAGGTGCTCCCGTTCTCCGGCCAGGCAGGAATCATCGGTTATAAGAACCGGTATGTAACTGGTGTATTTTACAAAGCCTTCCCACAGCTCTTCTGTCTCCGCCGCTTCCTCAGCACCCATAAGGCTGGACACATGGCTGGTATCATAGGGAACGCCAAGCCGGTCCAGAAGCAGCCGGAAACAGCAGGCCATATACAGCAGGATTTTCAGTTGTCTGGGCCGGTCTGCACAGGATTTCTTGCTGAAGAAATTGATCCCTGCCGCGATCCGGGCCAGCATAAGCTGAAGCTCCAGATCCTCCACCAGATTCTCCTGCCGGTGTTTTTTCATCCAGTCCAGGATTCCGTTACACACACCATTTCGGACCTGGTATTCCTTATAACAGGGGCCAGGCTCCACGGTCTGGGTCAGGGATAATGTCACCAGATGCTCCACCATGGTCCCCCATCGTTTCAGGTCATTGTCCCTGGAATTGTCATAATCAATACTCAGTTCAAAGTACGCATGGTCAAAAAGGAGATAGGAATCTGTAGCCGCGCTGTCATAATCAATGACCGAATAGGTGTTGTCAGAGGCCAGAAGATTGTCCCCATGCAGGTCCCCATGGACGGCTCCCCGGAAAAAAATCTGGTCTTCCATATAGGAGGACCACTCATCAGTATGTCTCATGAAATAGAGCGGGTTAGGATAAATGACACCGTTCAGGGCTACACACGGAGCATCCGGTTCTTCCAGCAGTGCTTCCATCCGCGGCGTGAAGCGGCCGCCTGGTCCAAGCTGTCTGCCAACCAGACAGTTAAAAAAATCATCCAGGCTTCCCCCGGTCCAGAAGTCTTCGTTGAGCAGATCCAGAAGATCGCAGGATACCTGCCTGGTATACCGTCCCAGAAGCTCTCCGTCCAGGCCGGCAAAGGCCACCGTATCCCGCACCCGGTGATTTGCCTGACTATAGATCAGCACGTCCTTACCACCCACGGTTCCTTCTGCTTCCACCTTCACTAGGTAATCCGCAAATCCAGGGGCCGCATCCCGGAAGTTCCGGGCTTTTTCACTTTCCGTCTCTTCACGGCTTTCCCCGGCATCAAACAGCTTTACAATATGACAGCCGCTGAAGCGTTTCTTGCGGCTCTCCACCTTAATCCGGTATACTTCTGCCCCGGAACGGCCCTCGGTCAAAGGTGTTTCCCGGATATGGTCGTCTGATACAATGGCGAGTTTATCTTTGATGAATTCCTTGATTTCTTTAGACAGCATTCTTTTGTATCCCCCTTGCTGCTTTTGTTCCAGGAATATTATACCATTTATTTGGAGGATATGCTATGGAATATTTCAAATGGCGGCCCGGGTTACTGTCCGCCGGGTACCAGTGAACCGTGTGCAGTGGAGCCTACGGCTGACTTCGCAGGTGTAACTGTCCACAAGATATAGCTTCCTATCCGTCCAGGGACGGACAGGAAACATCCGGCGTCCATACCATGAGAGAACTGGACAAGATTAATGGAATACAGATTTAAAACCGGTTGTCATCTGCAATATGTTCCATGATATCTTCCACTTTGCATCCCAGGATATTGCAGAGCCGGTCTATGGTGTTGACTTCCACATTCAGGTTGTGGCGGAGCCGGTGAAGCTGGGAACGGTTTACATTATATTTGGTGTACAAGTCATACTGCGTGATATCCTTCTCGCGCATCGTCTCCCACAATCTGGTGTACCTGATCATAATAACCTCGATTTTACTTTTTATTTTAGAGTGTATGGGCATCAGATTTCTGATTTCCATAGTATGATTGCAACGGTTGCTTTATTTACCGGAATTTCCGCAGGGAAGTACTGGCAACAGTTACATATGATTATCTGTTACTGTCTACGGGGGCATCTTCTTGTCCGGCTATGCCGGACAAGAAGCATCGGGCGTCCGCCC
>CAJTOV010000067.1 GCA_910577765.1 uncultured Lachnospiraceae bacterium | reverse complement strand
CGGACGCCCGATGCTTCTTGCCCGGCATAGCCGGACAAGAAGATGCCCCCCCCCGTGAACAATCAATATATCCTTTAGGTATAGGCATCTGCCTATACCTTTATCTTTACAATCCAATTAGCCAGATTCCCGTTCTTATGATACCATGCTTGTAACAGAAACCGTTGATCAGCTGACCCTCCCGGACCATCCGCCCCAGGCTGTGGCCGTGCCCGGGAGCCGGTCACCAGCAAAACGAGGAGGTTACGGCATATGGAAATTAAAAAGGCAGCCATGGCTGGCACCCTGGAGTCCAGCGACGTCCAGGTCACGGTGGAGCCAGGGGACGGTCAGGTGGAGCTGTCCATCGAAAGCATTGTCATCCACCAGTTTGGCAGACAGATCCGGGCCACAATTCTGGAAACCCTGGACCGCCTGGGCGTAACCAGTGCCAGGGTAACGGTTGTGGATAAAGGGGCTCTGGACTGCACCCTGAAGGCCAGGGTGGAATGTGCCGTGTTCCGTTCCCAGGGCATAACCCGGCAGCTTCCGTGGGGAGGTGTGATCCGATGAGAAATCCCCCAAAAAAACGTCTGAGACGCTCCATGATGTTCTTAAACTGCCAGAAACCCGGCCTGATCCGGGACCCCTACATTTATAAGCCGGATTCCATAATTCTGGATCTGGAGGACGCGGTGGCAGAGAACCAGAAGGACGCGGCCAGGTATTCCCTGTACCATGCCCTCCGGGAAATTGACTACCGGGGTGTGGAGCGGGTGGTCCGCATCAACGGCCTTGATACCCCTCACTGGAAGGAGGATATCCGGGTCTGTGTGGCAGGCGGCGCCGATACCATCCGCATTGCCAAGACAGAGTCTGCCCGGGACGTCCATGTAATCGAGGAACATGTACTGGCGGCAGAAAGGGAGCTGGGGCGGCCCGAAGGCTCCACACTTCTCATGGCTGCCCTGGAATCCTGTTCCGGGGTTCTCAATGTGCTGGATATATGCAGGTCCTCGGAGCGTCTCATCGGCGTGGCACTACCCTCAGTGGACAAGGGGACACACGCCCCAAGTACCGTCTTTTGGCGGCTGGCGGCGTTAACGTCAATCGGCGTACGTCCAGTACGCCTCATTCCGTTGCCTTGCCAGCCACCAAAATACGGTACTTGGGGTCCGAAGGAGTTTTGCACCACAGATTTGCGATTCTGCAAGGCACTGGAACGAGGCGTACTGGACGTACGCTGAGTGACAGTAACGCGGCAGAATCGCAAATCTGTGGTGCAAAACCGTGTGTCCCCTTGTCCACTGAGGGTAAGCGGCGGCGATTACACCAGGGATCTGCAGACAGCCATCAGCGGAACCGGGGTGGAGCTTCAGGGTGCCAGACAGCAGATCATTATAGCGGCCAGGGCCGCCGGTGTCCAGTGCTGGGATACGGTCTTCACAGACCTGGATGCCATGGATACCTTTGAAGCGGAAGTCCGAATGATCCGAATGATGGGGTATGACGGAAAATCCCTGGTGAATCCCAGGCAGATTGAGGTTGTCCACCGGATCTTCACGCCTGGCCGGAAAGAAATTCTTTTTGCGGAAAAGGTGGTCCGGGAAATTGATGAGAAACGGGCCCGTGGGATCGGCGTGTTCACCGTGGACGGGAAAATGATCGACATTGCATTCTACGACGGGGCTTTAAGAACCCTGGATCTGGCCAGGGCATCCGGCGTGTATGACGGAAGTTTATAAGGAGGTACAAGTATGATCAACAAAGCAGGGCGTGAAATACCGGATGAAATCCTGGAGCGCTACGGCAAGGAAGGATTTCAGGGTTCCTTTTACCGGGACCAGGCTTCTTACCAGAAGGCATCGCCCAGGGTCCGCAGCCTGATGGACCCCGGGAGAGGCAAGCTGGTCCCTTCCATCCGGGAGGTTCTGGAGAAATGCAATTTGCGGGACGGGATGGTCCTTTCCTTTCATCATCATTTCCGGGACGGGGATTATATTGTGAATATGGTTATGGCCCAGGTGGCTGCCATGGGGGTCCGGGACATTACCATCTGTGCCAGCTCCCTGGGCGCTGCCCATGACCCGGTGGCCGGTTACATAGAAGAGGGGATTGTCACAGGCATCCAGTCTTCCGGGGTCCGGGGGAAGATCGGGGAGGCCATTTCCTACGGGAAGCTGAAGAATCCGGCGATTATCCGGTCCCACGGAGGACGGGTCCGGGCCATTGAGGAAGGGGATGTACACATTGATATTGCATTTATCGGCGCCCCCACCTCCGACGAGTATGGTAATGCCCGGGGGATTGGGGGGAAAAGTGACTGCGGGGTTCTCTCCTACTCCATGGTGGATGCCCAGTATGCGGACCAGGTGGTGGTAATCACTGACTGTCTGGTGCCCTTTCCCAACTGTCCGGCCAGCATTTCCATGGTCCATGTGGACTATGTGTGTGTGGTGGATGCCATCGGGGACCCTGGCCGGATCGTCAGCAATGTGGTCCGCATGACCAGGGACGTGCGGGAACTGACCATGGCCAGGTACTGCACCCAGGTCATTGCCCTATCGCCTTATTTTAAGGACGGTTTCTCCTTCCAGACCGGAGGCGGCGGTGCTTCCCTGGCTGTAAATACCATGCTGAAATCCATTATGGAGGAAAAGCAGATCCGGATGAGCTTTGCCATCGGCGGGATCACCCAGCCAATGTGTGAGCTTCTGGAGGCAGGGCTTGTGGAGCATATTGTGGATGCCCAGGCCTTTGACCTGGGGGCCATTGAATCCATACGGACCAATCCGCGCCATCATGAGATATCCACCTCCGAATATGCCAACCCCATGAACAAGGGAGCCTTTGTCAACAAGCTGGATTTCGTGATTCTGGGGGCCCTGGAGGTGGATGTGAATTTCCATGTGAACGTGGTCACCGGCTCTGACGGAATCGTTCGGGGAGCCCCTGGCGGACACCCGGATACGGCCGCCGGTTCCAAATGCTCCATCATTGTGGCGCCGCTTATCAGGGGGCGGATTCCCACGGTCTGCGACAAGGTGGTGACCGTGGTGACACCGGGGGAGACGGTGGATATTGTGGTGACGGATTATGGCATTGCCATCAATCCCGGACGGCCGGACCTGATTGCGGCGTACAGGGATTCCCGGCTACCCCTCTGTACCATTGAGGAACTGCGGGACATGGCCTATGCCATCGTGGGAAAGCCCGATGAGATCCGGTTTAAGGACCGGGTGGTGGGGATTATTGAGAGCCGGGACGGGACCATTATGGATGTGGTCAGGGAAATGGAACCGTATGAAGCAGGATATTATTAAGCGAAAGGTGAGGAGGTATAGTTATGTGGGAAGAAAAGGGATTCACATTGAAAACATTTGGTATGCCATGGTATCTTGCACTGGTAATTGCCGCCATTGCCATCATCTCCGCCATGACGGGAGCACTGTCCACGGACCTGGCAGGTTCTTTTCTGCTGATGCTTTCCATTGGCTTAATCTGCAATGAGATTGGAGAACGGATTCCGTTCTGGAACAGCTATATTGGCGGTGGACTGGTGCTGACCTTTCTGGTGTCTGCATTTTTGTTCACCTATGAGGTGATTCCTTCCAAGTATGTGGAGGGCATGTCCCTGATCATGAATGATGCTGACTTTTTGTCCTTTTTTATCATTTTTCTGATCACCGGGTCCATTCTTTCCCTGGAACGGCGGCTGCTGATCCGATCCTTTGCCGGTTATATTCCTGCCATCTTCGGAGGCCTGGCCGGTGCCAGCATTCTGGGAATCCTTGCCGGACTTCCTTTTGGCATCAATCCGGTGGTTGTAATTCTCAAATATATGCTTCCCATTATGGGCGGAGGCAATGGCGCCGGTGCTGTTCCCTTAAGCCAGATCTATGAAACCATTACCGGTGAACCGGCAGCCAACTACTACTCCTTTGCAATCACGATTCTGACCATTGCCAATATTTTCGCCATTCTGACGGCAGCGGTTCTCCACAAGATCGGAGAGGTGCAGACCAGGTGGACTGGCGACGGAAGTACACTGATGCGCAAAGGCGGCGACTTCGCAGCAGAAGATAAGAAGGCCGCTGTCTCCATGAAGGATCTGGGGGGTGCATTCTTTCTGGCCATCAGTTTCTATGCCCTGGGCAGGCTGTTTTCCAAAACGGTCCTTCCGAAAATATTCGGCACGCCGATTCACCAGTTTGCCTACATGATCATCTTTGTGGCTATTGCGGCAGCCCTGGGAATCATCCCGGACAATCTGCGGGCTGCATGCAAAAAGCTCCAGTCTTTTTTCAGCAATAACCTGATTCTGATTATCATGGTGGGGGTGGGGATTGAGACGGATATCAACGAACTGGCGGCAGCCCTGACCCCGGGCAACGTGGCTATTGCCCTTGCCATTGTCATCGGTGCCATTCTGGGCAGTGCCGTCACCGGCTGGCTGGTAGGCTTCTATCCCATAGACTCGGCTATTACCGCCGGACTGTGCATGGCAAACCGTGGCGGGTCCGGGGATCTGGCTGTCCTTGGGGCTTCCAGGAGAATGGGACTGATGGCATATGCCCAGCTCTCCTCCCGTTTGGGCGGCGGTATTGTGCTGATTCTTGGCAGCATTCTCATTGGCCACTTCCAGGCATTCCTGTAAAAAGCAGGGGCCCTTTCCAGGGTCCCTTGTGCATGTCTGAATCAGTATATCGTCCCATGAATCCCCAGGTAAACAGCGATTCCGTCCGTGTCAGATGTGCATCTGCCAATTGACGGCGCAGCGGCGCCTATGTCCGGTCTCCACGGCTTCTCACTCCCGCATCTCCACCTTATTATAATCCCCCTCCGCATCCTCCACAATATACTGGACATAGTCGGACAGCACCGTGAAGAACCCGTCATTCATCCACAGTTTGTAGTCGGGATTTTTCAGAGTTTCTTCCTTAATTAAATAGGCCGTGCCCTGGTAGTAGTGGTAATTGAGTTCCGAGTACAGTCTGGACATCCGTTCCCGCTCCGGTCCGGTGATATCCGGGTTCTTCTCCAGCACATCGTTGGACTGGTTGTAAAATACCCGCCTGAGGAACGGCTCCTTAAAGGCTTCAAACTCCAGCAGCTCAATCTCCTTCCTTCCCTGGCGTCTGGCCCAGCCTTCCACGTCCACGGTGCAGGTCTCATACACGAAGCTTCCGTCATCCCAGAAATCCAGTCTTCCGTACTGGCAGGCCGGGGTGGCCAGGGAGCTGGTGACCATCTCCCACACACCCTTGTTCCCCCCGGAACGCTTGGTATGCTGCACATGAAGATGGCCGCTGAGGAATAGGGGCACATCCCACTCTTCCAGCATCTGCACCAGCTGTTCCCCATGCTCAATGGTGCAGTCGTCCACATAGATCTCACTTTCGTCCAGAAGATTGTGGTGGGCCACGGGGATTACATTCATCCCGCAGTCCCAGGCATCCTCCAGCTGGGCCTGAATCCAGTCGTATGTATCGCTGAGAATTGCCCCGCCTACCAGGGCTTTCTTCTTATACTGGCAGGTGTCCAGCATCAGAAGCCGGTTATCTGCATCCAGCTCATACACGTAGCTTAAGCTGGTCCGGTCCCGGCTGACCGCCTCGTCGTAGCCAAAGTCCCTGTAGATCTCCCGGAACTCCTCCGGGGTGGTAAATTCCGCCGGAAAGCGGTCCTCCCCCTTGTACTGGGCCGCATGGTGGTTGTTGATGTCGTGATTGCCGGGAATCACCACCACCGGAATCCCGGCCTCCTCCACCTGGTTCAGCTTCCCGGCCAGTTCCTCGTGGCTTTTCTTCTCGCCGTCCAGGGTCAGATCCCCGCTGAGGATCAGTACATCAGGACGTTCCCGGATCACTTCCTCCAGAAATGCATCCGTAATCGGTTCGATATACGTGACCACCTTGCCGTCTCCGTGCTCTACCATATACTGAAACCCGCTTCCGCCGTCGGTCAGCTCCCTGGACAGATAGTGGATATCCGTGGCGATTATAGCCCTGTTCTCCCACTGGTATGCTTCCTCTTCATCCACTCCCGGCCCTCCTGAGGCTCCTTCCTCCTCCTGCCCCTCTCCCGGAAAGGCCGGAATCGTCTCCGGCAGCGGGTCCTGGGGCTTTCCGGTTTCTGCCTCATCCTCCCCGTCCGGGCTTACAGACGGCGGCTGTACCTGGCCGCTTCCCTCCGGTCTTCCTGACGGCTGCTGTCCTATGACCGCATCCCCTGGTTTTCCGCTGCCTCCCGGAGGTGCTCCGGTCTGGCTCCCATTCCCGGAATCCCCTGCCGTAGGCGCCCCGGACACCTGGGTGGAATCGGTCTCCTTTGTGCCGCTGCATCCGGTCAGGGCCCCTGACACCCCCAGTGACAGAGCCAGGGTAAGCGTCAGGGCAGGGAGACACCGGGAAAGGCGGACGCTTCCATTTTTTGACCATGACAGATGTTCATGGCGAAGACTGTTTCTAACTTGCAGCCAATGGTTTCTCATAATCGGTTACTTCCTTTTTCTAAACTTTTCCGGAGCATTTCCAGGGGGACGGCTGTTCCTCTTCTTACCGCCCTGCCTGCTTCACGATCCCCCAGATGCTTTCCGTATCAAATCCCAGCTTCCAGCAGGCAATCCCTGCCAGACGGTAGTCCCGGACCAGCTTCACCTTCAGGCTCATGGAATCCTCTTCCTCCAGCCAAATCTGGCAGGTTCCGTCTTCCGTATCCTTCTCCCCATAGTACTGGCCTAAATTCTCCTGCCAGGTCAGCTTCACCTGGTTCTCTGCCACCCATTTCTTGGCATTGGCGATTCCCATGGCCGTGGAAGTCGTCTTGCCGTCCTTTCCCACAACCCACAGACGTGTGTAAAAGGGAACCGCACTGATGATCTTCTCTGCCGGAACCTGCTTTAAGGTGTTCTCGATTCCGGTGCGCTCGTATTCCAGGGAAGCCACGGAACCTGCCTCGCCGCCTGCATAGTGCTCGTCATAGCCCATGATTACCACATAATCCGCCACCCGGCCCTGCTCCGCCCGGTTGTAAAATGCCGTATAGGCCGAAGGCACATAGGTATCCACCGACAGCACGATACCTTCCTTCCGGCAGGACACGGAAAGCTCCCGGATAAACTGGACATAGTGGGGACCTGCTTCTTCCCGGATGCCTTCAATATCCAGATTGATCCCGTCAATTCCGTACCGGTCCACTTCCTTCATCAGGCTGGTGATCAGCCGCTGGCGGGCGTCGGTGCTGGCAAAGAGGATAGCGGAATTTACATTGTCCCCCCGGTTGAAATTGTCCAGGGCTGCCCAGACCTGGATTCCCATATCGTGGGCTTTGTCCACATAATCCCGGTCTGCCAGGGAATCAAAGCTACCGTCATTGTCCGTCAGCATGAACCAGGTGGGGGCGATGACATTGACCCCGTCGGTCCGGGCCATCAGCTCCGGCATCTTCTGGTTGGCCTCCGGGGAGGTCACCTGGTGCCACACCATACATACGGGTTCGTCCATGGAAATGCTGGTGTAGACCGGAGCCTGGAAGGTACTGACCGGAGTACAGTGTGTGGTGTCCGTCAACAGCCTGCTCTGGATGTATCCCACGTAGCCGCTTTCGGTCCGCACACGGGTCCATTTGTCCAGGGTCTCCAGCACATCCACGGTCTCCCCCTTCTTCACCTCCGCCAGAATGGGGCTCTTGCCACCGCCCTGGGTACGGACCTTCCCTTCCTTGCGGATCTGGGCAGTGAGAAACGGGTCCCAGGACGTGTCCACAAAGATCCGCTGGACCTCCCCTCCATCCGGGCGGGCCATCCGCAGGTCCGTGTAGGTGGCCACCAGGCTGCTAAGAAGCAGAACCTCCCCGTCCTGTTCCACCAGAAGGGGTCTGCCGCTGCTGCCCATGGTCCCGGCATCCGCATACACAATGGTCTCCGGCAGGGCATAGATCAGCTGCTTCCCGGCCTGGTCCCAGTAGAAGCGCTCATTAAGGTTCTTGTTCACCCAGGTAAGGGGCAGGTAGATCTCCCCGTCCACGCTTCTGCCGTGGACACCCTTGACCAGCTCATTGTCCAGGAATATGGCCACCTGGTCACCCTGGGCCTGGAACCAGGTCTTCTGGTCCGCCAGCTTCCTGGTGGGAACGAATTTCCAGAAGCAGAAAATGCCCGCGGCAATGCCGCCAAGCAGGATGACGGTCAATAAGACCGTAAGGATGGTTGTCAGGAATTTTCTCATGCTTTGGCTCCTTTAAGGGGGTGCTGGGGTGGGCGGCGACTGGGGGCCGCATTGGCTAAGTGTTCCTATTATACCATGTCCACTAAGTTCATGCTTCGCCTTTGGCTCGCATTCACTAAGTGGCCAGGCATATATTCTCACTAAGCTCATGCTTCGCCTGCGGCTTGCATTCGCTAAGTGTTCCTATTATACCACAGAATCCGGGGGATGGGGCTTAATATTTTTTGACTTTCCTAGAATTGGACCGGACACCGCAAGGAAGTTCCATTATACAGATAAGGCGGGGAAGAAGCCTTCTGTCCAGCTTCTTCCCCGCCTGTTCATTTTTTTATTTTACAGCATCCCCAGCATCCGCCAGTAAGGAATGCTCACCAGACACCCGATCAGGGACAGTACCTCGTAGGCGGCACATGCTTTGACCGTATCCCGGTGTGACAGCTTCCCTTCCGTGCAGCCCATGGCCGTGGCATACACCACATTCTGATAGGGGACGAACCAGCACAGCTCCGCAGTGTACACCAGAATCCCCACAATAAAAGGGCTCAGTCCCAGGGATGGGGCGCTGGGTCCCAGGATGGTCATCATGATAATGATGGTGGCAGACTGGGACACCAGGATGAACCGGATCAGGAGCACCGTCAGAATGATGATCACAGCCACCAGATAAGGATTGTCCAGCCGTGCGAACACCGGAGCCAGCAGCCTTTGCAGCCACGCGTTGATACCGGTTCTGGAGAACACGGTTCCCAGGCTTAAGACCCCGCCCAGAAAGATGAACATGCTCCAGTTAGGCGCCGTATGGATCTGGGAAAAGTCCAGAAGCCCCAGGGCAAAGCAGAGGAAGGTGGCGATCATGGCCGTGACAGCAGCCGGAATCCCCAGCCGGTCCTCCAGAATCCAGAGGACCACTGCCCCTGCAAGAATCAGTGCAGCCCACAGTTCCTTCCCTTCCAGCTTTCCAAGCATTTCATACTGCCGGCCGGCGTATTCCTTTGACATGGCAGCCTGCTCCTGGGGCCGGTACAGCAGCCGGATAGCAAAGAAGGAACCGGACAGCACAATCACCAGCCAGGGTATCATGGCCACAAACCAGCCGCCCCAGGTTACCGTAGGGGTCCCCTCAGGCAGCGCCCCCAGCAGGGTATAGCCGAAGACACTGGCACTTACAAATGCCGGCGACAGATTGCTGAATCCCACCATGGCTGCGGCAAACAGACCGTAACGGCCCGGGGACTCTGCCCCATAGCCCATGGCCGTGGCAAGCCCCGTGGCAATGGTAGCCCCCAGCACCACCTTGGCCGTGGTGCTGGGAATCATCGGGGAGCAGACGGTACCCACCAGCAGAAGGGCCAGAACCTGCCCCGGGAAGGTAGGCGGAAAAATCTTTAAAAGGAACCAGGAGATACGGTTGAACAGCCCGCTTTTTCCAATGGCCGCAGCAAAGCAGATGGCTCCCGCCACGATCCAGACCGAGGTGCCGGCAAAGGACCCAAAGGCCGTGCCAAAGGGAACTCCGCCTATGAGAATCCACAAAAGCATCATGGCAATGGTGGTAAGCCAGTCCGGAATCACATTGGCAATCCACCAGAAAATAGCCAGAATGGTAATCCCGAAAATACGCATGGCCAGGGTGCCGCTGCTTCCCGCAGCCGCAGCCGCTTCCTCCAGGGACCCGGGCGCCTTCAGCACAAAGGAAAACAGCAGACACGCCAGAACCCCGGCTGCCATGCACCCTGTCTTATAGTTGAAGTTTCTTCCTTTCTGTTCCAATATACGTTTCCTCCTGAGACATGCTTTAAGCCCGGCTTCCGGCCCTATACCAGATCCCTTTCCGCGGATTTATGTAAGTGATCTTCTCCCTGGCCATCTGCCGGATTTCCTCATTGGAATACCCCAGCTCTTCCATAATCTCCGCTGAGTGTTCCCCTAAAAGCGGGCCCCGCCAGAAATCGCCGGCGCCCATGTTGGCAGACTGGGGGGAGGGCACGGTGATCCAGCATGTCTCCCCGCCTGGCATAGTGTGGCTGCGGACAAAGCCATTGACATGGGCCTGCTCACTTTCCGTGTCCGTGCGGAAATGTCCCACCACGGCACAGACCAGCCGGTTTTCGTCAAACAGCTTCTTCCAGTAATCTGTGGGGCGGGCCAGGAACATGGGATCGAAAATGTCTGTAAATGCTGCGGAATTTTCAGCCAGAATGTAGTCATCCACGCAGGCAAAGCGGGCATCCTCCACCAGGTCTTCCCGTCCCATGGCCCGGCAGAACACAGGATAATCCCGCTCCCAGTTGGTTAAGAGGGAGAGGACGATCCATTCTCCGTCTGCGCACTTAAAAGGCGGCGGGGTGCAGGTTCTGTGGGTCCGCGGATAGACACGGCCGTACTTTGCCTGGGAAGAAATGGTCAGGTGGGACATGACCCACAAGGCCGTACCAAACAGGGACACAGTGACCCGGTCCCCTTTTCCGGTCTTTTCCCGGGCATACAAGGCCGTGGCCACGGCCCCGTAGAGCATGGCGCCTGTGGTGGTGTCACCCACGCTGGCCGGGGTGTCCACCGGGTAACGTTCCTCCATGCCATCCAGAGAAAGGTCATTGATAAAGCCGGTAGCTGCCCAGAAGGCCGTGGTATCATAGGCCGGCAGATCCTTGTCCGGCCCCAGGTCCCCATAGCCGGTAATGTGGGCATAGATCAGCCTGGGAAACCGTTCCTTCAGAGTTTCGTAATCCAGGCCCAGGCGTTCCAGGGCCCTGGTCCGCACATTGACAATGAAAATATCGGCAGTCTCCAGAAGCTTTAAGAGGACCGCCTTCCCCTCCTCCTTTTTCAGGTCCAGGATCAGAGATTTCTTGCAGCCATTGTACTGGTCAAAAAGGGCATTTTCCTCTTCCTTTGCAGGCATATTGTACTTGGTTCCAAAGGTACGCCAGTAGTCACCGGCCGGATTCTCCACCTTAATCACCTCGGCCCCGTAATGGGTCAGCATCCTGCCCAGGGAGGGACCGGCAACAAAGGTTGCCAGCTCCACTGCGCGGACACCTTTCAGCAGTCCGTTGGGGTTCCTGTTCATGTATACACTCCTTCTTATCCGTTACGGTTCACGGGCATCCTCCTATCCTATATGACCGGACAGGAGGATGCCTGTCTGAACCCTTCCATTATTTCAGCAGGTTCCCGGCAATGGTCATCCGCTGAATCTGGTTGGTGCCCTCGAAGATCTGGTAGATCTTGGCATCCCTTAACAGCTTCTCCACCGGATAGTCCCGGCTGTAGCCGTATCCGCCGTAGACCTGGATGGCGTCGGAAGCCACCTCTACCGCCGCATCGCCGCAGTAGCACTTGGTACATGCACCTACCACCGGACTTGCAATGCCCCGGTCAATACAGTCGGCGGCATGGTGGACCATGAGCCGGGCTGCCATGGTCTTGGTCTGCATGTCCGCAATCATGAACTGGACTGCCTGGAACTTGGAGATGGGCTTTCCGAAGACCACCCGCTCTTTGGCATATTTGACACACAGATCCACACAGTTCTGCATCAGGCCCACCACTGTGGCGGAACCTGCCGGGCGGGTGATATTCAGGGTATTCATGGCGATCTTAAAGCCTGCCCCCTCGGCTCCCAGCATATGGTCTGCCGGTACATGGACATCGTCAAAGACCACATCCGAGGTCTGGGAAAGGCGGATGCCCATTTTGTTCTCATGGGCACCGATGGAAACCCCTTCCCGGTCACGTTCTACCAGAAATGCCGTGACGCCCCGGGAACCCTGGGTGGGATCGGTGCAGGCGAACACCACGAAAATGTTGGCAAAGGGGGCATTGGTGATAAAACATTTCCGGCCATTGATGACCCACTCATCCCCTGCCTTCCTGGCTGTTGTGTGGGGGTGTCCTGCATCGGAGCCGCCGTCTGGCTCGGTAAGGGCGTAGGCTGCGAAACCGCCGTTGACAATGTGTTCGGCGATCATCTTCTTCTGTGCCTCAGTTCCTGCCAGGCTTACCGGGGTGTATGCCAGGGCGCTGCTGCCTACGGTGATGGCAAAGCCAGTGTCCACCCGGCCCAGTTCCTCCCGGATCACGCAGATGGTTTTCTGGTCCAGACCCAGGCCGCCCAATTCCTCCGGAATGAACATGGCATTGACACCGATCTCCACGATCTTCTTATACACGTCCATGGGGAATTCGCCCTTGACATCACACTCTGCCACCACCGGGGCAAGCTCCTTACGGGCAAAATCCCGTACCATTTCCTGCAAAGAAAGCTGATCCTCTGTAAGGTTGTAAAAGTTTTCCATTGTTTGTCCTCCCTATATAGTTCGTTTCAACAGTTACCGTAAAAGTATCCGGGATATCTGCCGGTTCCTCTGTCACATGACAATTCCCGACTCCTTCATCCCTTTGATCTGTGCCTCACTGTAGCCCAGGGCCCCCAGTACACAGTCCGTGTCCTCTCCCATCAGCGGCCCCCGCCGGTAGGGATAGGGTCCGATATTCTCACTCTTTAAGGGATTCATGAACATGGTTCCTTCTTCCCCGTTGTCAAAGGTGATCCTGCGCATATAGTCGTTTGCCAGGGCCTGGGCATCCTGGTCCAGCTCCGCAAAATGATGGAGCCGGGATACTACCACATCTGCCTGGCGGAGGCGCCGCTCCACGTCCCCGGAGTCGAACCGCAGCATGACCTTCTCGATCTCCCGGATCAGCGGCTCCCGGTTGTTCAGGGCGTCGGCCCTGGTCTGCCAGCGTGGGTCCTCTGCCAGCTCCGGGCACTCCAGGGCTTCACAGAATCTGCGGAAATACCGCTCAAATTCCAGGATGGTGAACGCCACCCACTCCCCGTCCTTACACTGGTACACATTGTTGTTAACCGGCTTCAGCTCATACCGGCCCTTGGGGTACAGCTCCCCGTACTTGCTGCATATGGCCAGAAGCCCGGACATCCAGATGCCGTTTCCAAACAGGGATACATCGATATGGTCCCCCTGTCCGGTGCGCTCCCTGGCCAGAAGGGCCGTGACAATAGCCGCATAGGCGATGACACCGGTGGTGTTGTCCCCGCCTGCGGAGGCAGGGTAGGCCGGCATATTGCCCTTGACCACGGTATCGCACAAAAGGCCGGTCCGCGCATAAAAGGCAATACTGTCAAACCCGGGAAAATCCTTCTCCGGGCCTTCCAGCCCATAGCCGGACACCGTCACATAGACCAGCCGGGGGAACCGTTCTTTGATGGACCCATAGTCAATGCCCATCTTTTTTAAGGATTTGTCCCGGTTGTTGGTCACAAAGACATCGGCTGTCTCCAGAAGCTTAAACAGAATCTCTTTGCCCTCCTCTGTTTTCAGATTAATGGGGCAGCTGCGCTTATTGGAGTTGTAAGCGTCAAAGACCGGATTCTGGTCATCCTTTACCGGACATTTCATGGCAGCGCCGTAGGTGCGGTAAGGGTCTCCTTTGAAGCTTTCGATCTTAATGACATCAGCACCGAAATCCGCCATCAGCCGTGCGGAAAGGGGTGCGGCCAGGTAGGTGGTGAGATCGATCACCTTCAGGCCTTCAAAAGGCTGTCTGATACTGACTGACATAATGGGTTCCTTCCTCCTTTTTTCGTCAGGCATCCGGCTACAGGAAGCCGGTTTTACCTGCTGCTGTCGCAATTGCTCAGGCGTGGGCCAGGGTTACCCCTTCCTCCAGCATCTTCGTAATCCGCTCCTGGGAATACCCCAGCTCCTCCAGGATCTGGCAGGTATGTTCCCCTAAATAGGGGGCCCGCTGAAATTCCGGCTCACCGGCCCGCCGGGTCCGGCAGGGAGGCAGGGTCACCCAGCACTGGCGCCCGCTGGGCATGGTGTGGTAATGAATAAAGCCGTTGGCCTTTGCCTGTTCATTGTTGACAAAGTCCTTAAAATGGTTCATGCGGCTGCATGCCACGTCATAGCCCCGGAGAATCTCCAGCCACGCTTCGCAGGTCTTTGTGGCAAAGGCGGCTTCGCAGATCTGGATAAATGCTTTGGTGTTCTCCGGCTTCACAAAGCTGGCCTGGGGCCAGAACCGCTGGTCCGTCAGCATTTCCGGCTTTCCGATGGCCTTGCAGACCCCGGTAAACTGCTTCTCAAAGCTGGAGAGGATTGTAAAGATCAGGAATTCCCCGTCCTTGCACCGGTAGGGGGTGGGGCTTCCTTCGTACCTGGTCATGGGATACCTGCGGCCAAACTGGGTGGCCACGGTCATCAGGGAGGTGGACCACAGGGATGTTGCCAGCAAAGATGCCGTGACCCGGTCCCCCTTTCCGGTGCGCTCCCGCCCGGCCAGGGCTGCGCAGATTCCGCCGGTCAGCTCTGCCGCTGTGATGGAATCCCCCATGCCTCCCGGAAACATGGTAGGCAGATACTCGCCGGTCATCACCGACATATCCGTGTTAAAGCCGGACACACCCCAGAAAGCAGTGGTATCAAAGCCCGGCAGATCCTTCTCCGGCCCTGTGTCCCCGTAGCCGGTGATGGTTGCATACACCAGCCTGGGGAATTTCTCTTTCAGCGTGTCATAATCCAGGCCCAGACGCTCCAGGGCCCTGGCTCTTGTGTTGGTCACAAACACATCTGCCTGCTCTAACAGCTTCAGCATGACCTCCATGCCGTCGGCTGTCTTGAGATTTAAAGGGATCGAGCGTTTGCAGCCGTTTAACTGGTCAAAAATAGGATTCTCGTCTTCCGTGCAGGGAGTCTGGTAGGTCTTTCCGAAGGTTCTGAACTGGTCCCCTGCAAGGGATTCCACTTTGATGGATGTGGCGCCGAACTGGGTTAAGCGGCGGCCGATGGAGGAAGCCGCCACCACTGTGGACAGCTCCACCACCCGGATACCTTCCAATGGTTTCATAGGCAGTGCCCCTTTCTGAAAATTCTAAAACGTAAGTCCCAGATGGATCAGCAGTGCACAGAACATGGCTGTGACAATGTTAAACACAACGGAGAACATAAAATTGTTGATGTATGCTTCCTTGTAGGTCAGCCGCTGCACGGCGTAGTTGTTGGCAACTGCCGACGAGTGGGGCAGGGAATCCAGTCCCAGGGAGGAAATGGAGCACAAACGGTGAAGAGCCGGCGCCGGAATCCCGTAGGACAAAAAGCGGTCTCCCAGAAGTCCCAAGGACAGCCGCAGGCCGTTGGAGGAGGAACCGCAGAAGCCTGCCACCAGGTTGACCGCCACAATGACTTTCAGGTAAGGGTTGTCAGGCAGAAAGTCCAGGGAATTAAGGATATAGGCAAATCCCGGAACTGCCTTTACCACCGTACCGAAAGCGGAGGCAGAGGCCAGGGCCACGATGGACTGGTTGCAGTTTAAGACTGCGCCGGAGCAGGCGGTCTTAATGTTCAGCTTGGCCCGGGTATCCGCGAACAGGCAGAACCACAAATAGGTAAAAATGCAGGTGTACAGCAAAGACATAACCGTACCCGGCTTAATGACATTGAGGATAAAGAACAGGGCAATGGAGGGAACAATGGCTTTCCATAAGGGAAGCTCGTCCACCCGCTCTTCCTTTGCGCCTTCCAGGGCCTCGGTGATTCCTGCGCCGGTAGGCAGGAAGCCTTCCCCCTTCTTCTCGCATTTCTTAACCGCATACACCACCCAGCCAACGGAAAGGGCCAGGGAGAAAATACAGCAGACAATGGAAAGCACCGGCGCTGCCGTGGCCTCTGTCCCCAGGTATTCCATGGGAATCAGGTTGGTCAGCTGGGGCGTCCCCGGGAAAATACCTGCGGTAAAGGTTCCGCTTCCGATGGAGGAACACACAAACAGCTTCCAGGGCACTTTCAGTTCCTTGAACATGGCATAGCCGATGGTGACTACGGTATAAGTCACCACGAACAGGCTGACTCCGCCCAGGGTCAGAATGGCCTGGATGGCTGCCACACACAGTACGGCCGCAATCTTTTCTTTTCCCGGAAACTTCTTCACCAGGCGGACCATCTTGTAGGCAATAGACTGGGCCGCTCCTGTATCACCCAGCAGCTTTGCAAACAAGGCGCTGAAAAAGAACAGCAGAAAATAGCTGGTATAGGTGCCGGTAAACCCGGACAGATAGTTCTCCTGAATCCCTGCCCAGAAGCCGAAGCCGGACAAAATCAGCGTCACCGCGGAGGCCACCAGGGTGCACAGCAGAATATGAAATCCTTTGAACATGCCGCCAATGAAGATGGCAAGTCCCAGTATAATACCAATGAGGCTTAAAAAATCAGCATTCATCTTGTCTCCTCCCCCTTATCTTCCCCTGAATTCAGGAGTACGCTTTTCCAGGAACGCAGTGATGCCTTCCCGTGCGTCTTTTGTCTCCAGAAGCATGGCGCACATGACACTTTCCGTATGGATGCCCGTGGCCAGGTCCGTGTACATGGACTGGTTGATAGACCGTTTGGCAATCCCGGTGGCAACCGGCGCCTTTTTCACGATTTTGGCCGCAAGCTTCTTTGCCTCCTCCAGAAGCTCCTCCACCGGCACCGCCGCACTGGCCAGCCCCAGCGCTACGGCTTCCTCCGCGGTGATCATGCTTCCGGTCAGAATCATTTCCTTGGCCCTGCGCACGCCGATGATCCGGGGCAGCCGCTGGGTACCGCCGGCAGCAGGCATAATGCCCAGGCCCGTCTCCGGCAGGCCGAACCTGGCGTGGGTGGCGGCCACACACAGGTCGCAGGCCAGCATCAGTTCAAAACCGCCTCCCAGGGCGTATCCGTTGACTGCGGCAATCACTGGTCTGGAACTGTTCTCAATGCTTAAAAGGGCCGCGCGGCAGGGTGTCCGGATATGCTCCGCGCAGGTCCTGGTCTGCAGTTCCTTTAAATCGGCACCGGCGGCAAAGGTCCTGGTTCCCGCGCCGGTAAGGATGACGGCCCGGATGTCATCGCAGGTTTCCACATAGTCCATGAAGGACAGCAGCTCTCCCCAGGTCTCTGCATCAATGGCATTTCTCACCTCCGGCCGGTCCAGGGTGAACACGGCGATGTAATCGCTGATTTCCAGTCTGAAATTCTTAAATGTTTTTTCCTGTAACATGATTTACCCCCATTTGATCTGATTTCTGCCGTGCCCCCAAAGACCGGCTGACGGCAGTGTCTCTGTTCCCCCCTCCTCCTTGAAAATTTTCCGAAAATCTGGCCAGAACGTTCTTGTGTTATTTATTTAGCAATTATGATGCCATTTCTCCTACAGATTCCGGACAGATTCGGGAAAAGTCTGATAAAAAAAGTGATATTCCCGGCTTGAGAAAAAAGTCCGGACAAAGGCAGATACCCTTTGTCCGGACTTTCCGGGGAGATAAGGTTTCAAAATTGTAAGACACAGGTTGCATTATGAATCAGTCCGGGGTCTCCTGCTGCAAATGGAGCTTCCGCCATAAGGTGGCCCGGCTGATGCCCAGGGCTGCGGCTGTAGCCTGGACATTGTGATCAAATTCTTCGTACTTCAGTCTGATGATCTCCAGCTCCAGCTGGTCCAGGTTCTTGGCCGTGGTGTCGATCATGCAGGGGGCGTGGGAAGCTTTCCCCGGCTGGCCGTGAACCTTCATAAACCGGCAAAAGGCCTTCTGAAAATGTTCCTGGTCTATGGTTCCGGTACCGGACGTGACGATAATGCTTTCCAGAAAATTGGTAAGCTGCCGCACATTTCCCGGCCAGTCGTATTCCATCAGGGCATCCAGTATCTCCGGGGAGAACCTGGGAGACGAACCGTCCTGGGCGGTAAAGGAACGACCCAGCCGGTCTATTAGAAGAGGAATGTCGGACTTGCGCTCCCGCAGGGGAGGGATGGGCAGGCACAGGACACTGATCCGGAAGAACAGGTCACTGCGGAAGGTGCGGTTGTTGACCTCGGTAATCAGGTTCCGGTTGGAGGCGCAGATGATCCGGTTGTGGATCTGGATCACCTGGGTCCCTCCTACCCGGATGATCTGCTTCTCCTGGATACTCCGCAAAAGCTTTGCCTGGAGATTCAGAGGCAGCTCGCTGATCTCGTCCAGAAACAGGGTGCCTCCCTCTGACAGCTCAAAGAGGCCGATCTTGCCTCCCTTGCGCGCTCCGGTGAAAGCACCGTCTGCATAGCCGTACAGCTCGCTTTCCAGAAGATTTTCCGAAAGGGCCGCGCAGTTGACTGCCACAAAGGGGCCGTCTGACCAGCGGCTGGCATTGTGGATGCTCTGGGCAAACAGCTCCTTGCCTACACCGCTTTCCCCGATAATCAGGATCGGGGAGTCGGTGACCGCGTAACTGAGGGCATCCTGTTTCAGCTCCAGCATGTCCGGGTGCTGCCCTGCAATATCCGACAGGTAGTACCGTGCCCGGAATCCGTCGTCCCTGTGGGCCGTGATGGCAGGAAGGGAGCTCTGCCCCTTGTCCGCATAGTCTCCCAGGGATATGACCTTGATAATCCGTCCGGACAGCTTGGAATCCTTGTAGGGAAAGGTGGTGATGCTGTATAGCTTCTTCTTAAACTGGAAGACACTTTTGCTTTTGGACAGAATGTTGAAAAAGGGCGAGTAGCGGCTGATACCGGTAATGGGTTTTCCCAGAAGAAAGCTGTCCTCTGCCCCGGACATCTGGCACAGAACCTGGTTGCAGAACTGGATGGTGCCATGTTCATCAATAAGAAGAATCCCGTCGTCCTCGCTGTCCAGCAGGGAACGCATCCTGGAGGACATATCCTTAAAGTTGGCTATGGCCACCGCAGACTTAATGGCCTGGAGCAGGGACTCCTTGTCCAGCTCAATGAGAAACAAGGGGATTCCCATGTGGCGGCAGGGAGCCACCATGCAGGCGGCTGCCGAGATGGCTGCCTGGTAGCCGGAATCCTTTAGCTGCCGGACCACCTGGTGCTGGTCTTCCTTTCTGCCGGAGAAGCCGATGCAGGTGATGGATACGTCCAGAAGCTGCTCCAGCTCGGCAACCGGTTCCTGCTGCTGGCTGTCCTCGGCAATGATATAGGCAATATTGCGGCTGTAGGCCCTGGCTTTCAGAATGGTCTTGACAATGGCGTAATTGGACAGACTCAGCTCCACAATGCTGTCTCCCCAGATTCTGGAAAGCAGGGACGCTGTAGGCTGGCGGTCAATGATGGCGTACACACCGTACTCTTCAAACATGGTCCGGGCGATCTCGATAGCATTGCCCATAACCCCTACATCACATATGATTTCTACCCCCCCCCCAGGTCGCCAGCCAGGGATTCTGCCAGGCGGCAGCCTTTGGCATAGGGGGAAATGAATCCGATTTTCTTCATGGAAACCTCCTGCCTGTTAAAATAAATGTTACAGTTGGCGGGGCGGGGAAAACTGGACAAAAACAGTCTTACAAGCC
>CAJTOV010000066.1 GCA_910577765.1 uncultured Lachnospiraceae bacterium | reverse complement strand
TGGCGCGGATAGCGAGTGCTAGTTACTCGGGAATTAGTGCAACGATGTACTAGGGGATCTGCTGGATTCCGATCCGCATTACAGAGCGCTGGACCTGGATGCAGCAGTTGTTATAAATACGGTTACCAACTCAAAACTGAAACTGGACAGAAAGGGGGAAACGGTTGATATGTGTCTTGCAATCGAAGAAATGCGCCGCGAAAGCCGGATGGAGGGAGAACAGCGAGGAGAACAGCAGGGCAGGCAAAAGGGCATCAGCCTGATGAACAGTCTTATTTCCACTTTGATGGATATGGACCGGCTGGATGATTTAAGGCGTGCATCCCATGAACCGGAATACCGGGAGGAACTTATAAAAGAACTTTTTCCTGATGCGGGATGACGGCAGATTTGTTTCCTGGCAGTCCGGCAAGCAGGAACCGTTGCAATAAGTCTTGCCAGCAAGAGCACTTAGGTTGCAACAGCTCCTGCATGTAAGCAGTGCCGGAACGGTTAAAAATGTTAGTACATCAGCCGAGGCAGAAACAGCACCGCGTCCGGGAAAAACGCCAGCAGCCCAATGGCCAGAAGAATCGCGGCCAGAAAGGGGACCATGGACCGGGTGTATTCTTCCAGGGAGCAGTCCAGAATCGTGTTGACTGTATACATACTCATACCCACCGGCGGTGTGTTGACCCCCATGGTTACGATCACACACATAAGCAGGCCCAGATGCACCGGATCAATGCCAACAGACTGGCACATGGGCAGCAGAATGGGGGTAAGCAGCAGGATTACCACGGAGCCCTCCATAAACATGCCCACAAATACCAGCAGAATGATGATCAGAACCAGCACCAGGGCAGGGCTGGTGGTGATGCCGGTGATAAAGGCGGTCATCTTCTGGGGGATCTTGTCAATGGGAATCCCATAGCCGAACAGGGCGGTCAGGGATACGATCATCATGATGGAACCGATATCCGCAATACTGTCCCTCAAAGCCTTTATGAAAGACTGGATTGTCAGTTCCTTATAAATGAATACCCCTACAAACACAGAATAAAAACAGGCAAACGCTCCTACCTCGGAGGGAGAAAAGAATCCCATCCGGATTCCCACCAGAAGAATAACCGGGAACATCACTGCCCAGATGGTTTCTTTTAAGTTGACTGCGATCTCCCGGAGAGTGGCCCGGGTCTGCCGCACTGGCTTATAGCCGCGAATCCGGGCGATGACCGCCACAGACACCATAAGGACGATCATCATGTACAGGCCCACGAAAATGCCGGCGGAAAACAGCTTTCCGATGGAAACACTGCCGGTGGTGCCATAGATAATCAGCCCCACCCCAGGAGGAATCGTGGCTGTGATCAGAGAGGTAAAGGTCAGTACATTGGCGGAAAATCCTTTGGAATATCCGCTTTTGATCATATCCGGTCCCAGAAGTCTGGCTTCCATGGCTGCATCGGCCGTGGCAGAGCCGGATACGCCGCCCATCAGAGTGCTTAAGACCACGCTGGTCTGGGCAAGGCCGCCCCGCATGTGGCCGGTCAGAAGTGTGGCCAGGCTCACGAGCCGCCGGGTGACGCCGCCATGGTTCATCAGGTTGCCGGCCAGTATGAACAGCGGAATGGCCAGCATGGAGATGCTCTGGACCTGGGTCAGGGGCAGCTGGGCAATGTGGGTCAGGGGAAAACGGGGATTCAGCAGAAAGAATACCATTCCCGACGCGCCGATGGCAAAGGCCACCGGCACTCCCACAGCCAGGAAAATCAGAAACGTAATAAACACATAGATCATGGCGTCCTTCTCCTTACATTTTCGAAATGACCGTGGAATCTGTGGATACCATCAGGTCATGCAGCCGTTTGACCGCAGTCAGGAACATCAGGGAGAAACCCGTGGGAACCGAGGCCGCAACCCACACATAGCTGAGAAAAGGAAGCCCCTCCAGAGTTCTTTTCCCTACATTGGCACACAGCCGGATGCCCTGGCGGATCATCATAAACATCATGAACAGAAGAACTGCGTACACAGCTATGGCAACCGCCTTCTGAAACCCCAGGGGCAGCCGGGAGATCAGAATGTCCACATTTACCATCCTGCCTGCCCGGAAGGCCACATCCCCGCCAAGGAATGTGGTCCAGGCCAGCATCAGAAGGGCTACATCATTGCACCAGTTTAAGGGATGGCCCACAAGGCGGACCACAGCCCCCAGCATCAGCACAGATGTAAAGCCTACTACGCAGGTCATGGTAATGGCAAGCTCAGCTTTATTGAGAATTTTAAAAAATTTTTTCATTTCCGGTTCAGCCTTTCCATGTGAGAACAGTTATCTGCCCAGTGCTTCCATAATTTCTTTATAAGTATCGGTCAGGCCCAACTGCTCATAGGAGGCTTTTGCGGCTTCCCGGAACGCGTCAATGTCAATCTCCGAATGGTCAATGACAGTCATGCCCTCATCAATACATTTCTGTCTGGCACTTTCCGTAAATTCCCCAAGCATTTTGTCGGAGCAGGAAGAGCAGGCCTGGTCGCAGGTCTCTACCAGTGCTTTCTGATATTCTTCGGGAAGACTGTTGAACCAGCCTGCGTCCACCACCACCGGGTTCAGAAGCAGAATATTGTGAGTCTCGGAAATGGTGCCTACACTCTTGATTTCATAATAGCTTTCCGAGACAACGCAGGGATATACATCCTCATAGCCGTCGATAACCTTGTTGACCAGATTGTTGTAGATGTCGCCCCGCCCCATGCCCTGGACACTGCATCCCAGGGAACTGACAGCCGCACGCCAGATCTCGGTGTTGGGGCAGCGCAGGGTAAGACCTTTCAAATCCTCCGGCTTTGTCACCGGCTTGCCGGTTACCACGTTCCGGTAGCCCTGGACCAGATTCAGGGAAACCACTTTGATGTCATTCTCACTTTCCAGTCGGCTGATCCATTCTTTTACCATATCCAGGTCTTTGACAGCCTGGATATCTTCCATTGTTTCTACAAAATACGGAAGATTGAACATGGCCAGCTCCGGGACATAGGTTCCCAGTCTTGCAAAATCTGTGTTATATCCCCAGTTGGTGTCAGAATCTTTAAAGGAATTGATAATATCCTCCTCAGAGCCCAGGGTATTACTGGCGTACAGATCAATGGTCAGGCCGCCACCGGTCTGCTGGGCCACGGCATCTGCCCACTGCTGGAAACATTCCTGGTATGGGTGGGTCTCAGTCTGGGCGTGTCCGAACATCAGGGTATAGGTCTCTGCCGGTGCCGCATTTGCCTCCTGTTCCTTTTCCTGGGCAGCAGGCTGGACAGCGTCTGTTGCCTGGGTCTGGGGAGCAGCGGTGGTGCTTCCGGCATTTCCACTTCCAGAGGAGCAGGCCGCTGTTGTGGCCATGACGGTTATTCCTATGGTGACTGCTGCAATACGTTTCATGGTTTTTTTCATTTGGATTACCTCCCGTTTTGGACAAGTTGTTGGTTTTAAAAGCTGACTCTATGGTGTCATTGTAATAAATGCACATATATTTGACAATGGCAATTGTTCACAAAAATAGAATTCATTTTTTGGATACATTGTTTGTATACAAATAGTGAATTCTGGTTTACACTATTATCTAAGTACAGAAAGGAATTGTTAAAGTATGAAACATTTATTATTCCCCTTTAAGACAGGATTCCAGTGTGTTCTGGAATCCAGGGAGCAGCTTCCCCATCTGAAACAGCTTCTTGCTCTTCTGCACCGGGAGGGATTCTGTGGGGTTGAACTGAACTTACCAGACCTGGAACTTATAAGCCCGGAAGAATTGCGGTCACTGCTGGAAGAGCACCAGATGCAGATGGGAATGCTGGCCACAGGGGTCTATGCCAGGACCCATGGTCTGTCCCTTAGCAGCGGAATTCCGGAAGAACGCAAACGGGCAGTGAAAGGGTGCCGGGAAAATATTGACTATGCGGCAGCCATGGGCTGCGGAATCATCATTGGATTTCTTAAAGGCGGGCCAGGCAGTGACCGGGACCACGCAGAACGGCATTTTCTGGAATCCATGCTGGAGCTTAAGCCATACATAGAAGAGAAGCAGGTGCCGGTGCTCATTGAGGCCACCAACCACAAGGAAACCTCCATCATACGGACTCTGGAGGAGGGGGCACGGATCATTGACCTTCTGGACAGTCCCTGGATTCGGCTTCTGGCGGACACCTATCATATGAATATAGAAGAGCCGTCCCTGCTGGATGCCCTGGCAGAATATATGGATTATTATCCCCACCTGCACATTTCTGATGATAACCGGGCCTACCCGGGGCTGGGAAGCCTGGACTTTGCAGAAATTTACCGGAAACTTATGGAACTGGGGTACCAGGGGACCCTGGCTGTGGAAGGGAATGTACAGAAAGATATTCTGGGGGATACCCAGGCATGCGCGGCATATCTGCACAAAACCTGCGGCAGGCTGATGGCTTAAAAACTTTACATTTTCCAGGAAATGGATTAGAATAGTTCCAGAGCATTTTTCAATATGTTTGAAGATCGTATTCATATTCATTGCCACAGGAGGAGAGAATGGAGAAAGACAGCAGCCTGACCAGTAAAGCCTATGAGACCATACGGCAGCAGATTTTTGATTTTGATCTGTTTCCGGGACAGGTGGTATCGGATTACCTGCTCAGTAAGGAGCTGAATATGAGCCGTACTCCCATCCGTCAGGCGCTGATGCGTCTCAGCAATGAGGGGCTTCTGGAAGAACAGAGTGGTAAAAAGAATTACTGTGTGGCCAATATCACCAAAGAAGATATCCAGGATCTGTTTGATTTCCGGGAAGGAATCGAGACTACGGCCTTTATGCTGGCCTGGCGCAACGGATTTACTTCCGGTCAGATGGAGCACCTTCAGGAAATCACTGATAATATGAAGAGCACCCATGAAGCCGGCCAGGCCAAAGAGCATTTTTTTTATGACCAGCAGTTTCATAATGAGCTGGTGGCCCTTTCCGGCAACAGGCGGCTGATCAAGGCCCACGATGAGATTCTGTTGCAGCTGACCAGAATGCGGTTTCTTTCCTTTCTGGAGAATTCCTTACAGAGCAAAGCCTGCGTAAAGCACCAGGCCATTCTGGATGCCATCCGGCGGGAAGATTATGAGGGGGGCCGTCAGGCGGTTATCGACCATGTACGCTCCTCCTGCGCAGATTATATTAATCTGTTTGGGCATGGGCTGTCAGCCAATTCCTTGTGTCTGCTGCGGTATTTTACCAGGAATCAGGAAGGGACGGAAGGATAGCAGACAAAGGGGCTGTCGCAAAATTCTATGTTTCCACAATATATAGATGAATTTTGCGACAGCCCCTTTTATCCTTACTTCTTCACCTCAAACTTATATCCAATCCCCCACACCGTAGACAATGCCCAGCTTTCGCTGTCCTTAATCTTCTCCCGCAGCCGCTTAATATGCACATCCACGGTCCGGGTATCACCGATGTACTCATATCCCCAGATATGGTCCAGAAGCTGTTCCCTGGTGAACACCTGGTTGGGGGAGGAAGCCAGGAAATACAGAAGCTCCAGCTCCTTGGGAGGCATTTCAATGGAATGCCCCCGGTAGGTAACCGAGTAATTGGTCAGGTTCACCACCAGGTCCTGGTACTCCACATAATCCCCCTGGGGCACAGCCGCCGCGGCCGCCGGGGCAGGTACTGGCTGGTAGCGGCGCAGCACCGCCTTGACCCGGGCCACCAGCTCCTTGGAATCAAAGGGCTTGATCATGTAATCATCCGCCCCCAGCTCCAGCCCCAGGACCTTGTCGAAGATCTCCCCCTTGGCAGACAGCATGATAATGGGCACCTGGGAAGAAGCCCGCAGCTCCCGGCACACCTGGTAACCGTCAATGCCCGGAAGCATCAGGTCCAGCAGGATCAGATTGGGCTTAAAGGACGGAAATACCTTCAGCGCCTCTTCCCCATCATACACCATTCTGGTCTCATAACATTCCTTTGTCAGATAGAGAGAAATCAGCTCCGCAATATTCTCGTCATCGTCCACGATCAGAATCCGCTGTTTTTCAGCCATATATGTCCTCCTATACTTTTACATGTACTCCCGGAGTCTCCCTGCACCTTCCTTTGTGGCTGACTTTCCGCCAGTACATTTACTTGAATACTACAATGGTCACCCCGGCATCCCCTTCGCCGAACTCGCCCAGGTGGAAATCCTTCACATGCTTCAGCTTTTTCAGATGCTTGTGGATGCCGGCCCGCAAAGCGCCGGTGCCCTTGCCGTGGACTACCCGCACCTGGGGCAGGTGGGCAATATAGGCATCATCCAGGTACTTGTCCAGGTGGGCAATGGCCTCGTCCACGGTCATGCCCAGAAGATTGATTTCCGGGGAAATGGACGCGGACTTGGAGACCTTGATGCCGCTGCTGCCGGAGCCCTTCCGCTTCCCTTCCAGGCCGGGACCGCTGACGGAATTCTCCTGGAGAAGCTCCAAATCGTTTACATTTACCTGGGACCGGAGAATACCCATCTGGACGAACAGGTTGCCTTTTGCATCCGGCAGGGTGCTGACCGTGCCCTTAAGGTTCATGGAAAGGACCCGGACCCCGTCGCCGATTTTCAGGGTTTTGGGGTTAATGGCCTTGTGGGGCCTGGTCTCCTGCTTTAGGGAAAGGCCGCTTTCCACCTTCTTTAAGCTGTCCCGCAGCTTTGCCCGCTCCGCCTCCAGGGCCCGGGTATCCACACCGGACTGGGAAGCCAGCTTGTTGATATTCTTGATGGTCTGGTCCGCCGTGTCCTTGGCCTGGCGCAGAATCCGCTGGGCTTCCTCATTGGCCGAACGGATCATCTTGTCCTTCCGTTCGTCGAACTTCTCCTCCTTCAGCTCCAGCCGGGCCTTGAGCCGGGAAATCTCCGATTTGTAGGCCTGGATCTGGGCCTGCTCCTTCTCAATGGTCAGACGGCTTTCCTCCAGATGACTGATAATATCCTCAAATGTCTCGTCCTCGGACTCCAGCCGTCCTCTGGCATCCTCGATAATGTAATCCGGCAGCCCCAGCTTCTTTGAGATGGCAAAGGCATTGCTCTTGCCGGGAATCCCGATCAGCAGCCGGTAAGTAGGCCGCAGGGTAGCCACGTCAAACTCGCAGGAGGCATTTTCCACCCCGTCGGTGCCCAGGGCATACAGCTTTAACTCGCTGTAATGGGTGGTGGCCATGACCCGGCATTTCATATTATGAAGGAAATTTAAAATAGCCATGGCCAGGGAGGCTCCCTCTGTAGGGTCCGTGCCGGAGCACAGCTCGTCAAACAGACACAGGGAACGGCTGTCCGCCTGGCCCAGTATGCTGACAATATTGGTCATATGGGCGGAAAAGGTACTGAGGCTCTGCTCAATACTCTGCTCATCGCCAATGTCCGCAAATACCTGGTCAAAGACGGCCAGCTGTGACCCGTCAAAGGCCGGAATATGAAGCCCTGCCTGTCCCATAAGGGTAAACAGCCCCACGGTCTTTAAGGACACGGTCTTGCCGCCGGTATTGGGCCCGGTGACAATCAGCTGGTCAAATCCGTCCCCCAGCCACACCGTAATGGGCACGCAGGTTTTGGGATTCAGCAGGGGATGGCGCCCGTCCTTGATGGAAATGCGTCCTTCCTGGTTGAACTTAGGCTCCGTGCCATTGTAATGGCGGGACAAAGCTCCCCGTGCAAATATGAAATCAAGCTGGGTCAGCACAGCCTGGTCCGTCTGGATCTCTTCAATATAAGGAATCAGCTGGTTGCTTAAATCCGCCAGCACTGCCTCGATCTCCTTCTGCTCCTCAATCTCCAGGGTCCGCAGTTCATTGTTCATCTGGATAATGGCCATGGGCTCAATGAACAGGGTAGAGCCTGTGGAGGACTGGTCGTGGACCATACCAGCCACCTGGTTGCGGTGCTCGGACTTCACCGGCAGACAGTACCGTCCGTCCCGCATGGTAACCACCGCGTCCTGGAGATAGGTCCGGTTGGCATTGAGAATGCTGTTGAGCTGGGTATGAATCCGCCCGTTAATGGTCTGCATGGACCGCCGCACCCGCCGCAGTCCCGGGCTGGCATCATCACTGATTTCCTCCTGGGAAATGATACAGCGCTTGATTTCATTGTTCACCGGCGTCAGAGGCTCCAGGCTCCGGAACATCTCATCCAGGGAATCGTCCTGGGATTCCAGTGGGTCGCCGGGATACCCGCCGCTTCGTTCAGGTTCCTCCCGCCGCCCGTAAGCCTTGGCCCGGGCCGCCGCAGTCAGCAGGGAACTGATGGAAAGCAGCTCCGGGATGCTTAAGGAACTGCCGATCTCCAGCCGCTTTAGGGAATCCTGCACATTGTGGACCCCGCTGAGGGACAGGCTCCCCTTCAGCCGCACCCGGTTCACCGCATCACTGGTCTGGGTCTGCATCAGCAGAATCTCCTGGTAATCCACCGAAGGCAGCAGGTCCCTGCAAAGCTGCTTCCCGGGAGCAGAAGCGGCGTAATCGGTTAACTGATTTATAATCTTCTCATATTCAAGAGTTTTTAATACTTTCTGGTTCATAGAAAATCCTCCAGTAGTTACTGTGCCGTGTGGGCGGCTTGCATTCACTAAGTGTTCATAGTACACCATGTCCACTAAGCTCATGCTTCGCCTGGGGCTTGCATTCGCTAAGTGGCCAGGTGTGCATTCACACTAAGCTCATGCGGCGCCTATGGCTTGCATTCACTAAGTGTTCATAGTATACCACATTCCACCCGTTTATGAAAAGCCCTGGTTAGATGGTGAGGTAAGTTTTTTCCGGAGCTGGTATCTGCCAGCATAGAGTTACTTCCTTCGAAACCCGGCAGTCTGGAGAAATCAGTTCCCAGAGTGTTTCTCACGGAATCCCCCATCCCCAACGAAAAATCCCCAAAGCCCCCTCCCTAAACAATCCTGCCCCTTTCCCATAGTTTCTGGTTGCGCATTTCCCCGAAGAACCGTATAATAGAGCTTACGGGAAGCACGCTTCTGCTTCCTGTAAAAGGCGCATGCTTTTGCGCCGTCCATTTGATTATGGAAAGCCGAATCTGCTTTCCATAATGGAGCTGGTTTTTTTGCAGCAGAACCAAAGTTAGGAGGCGCAGCATGCCCGGTGTACAGGAACCAAAGAAGGATTCGGAGCGGAAGCGGCACTTTATTACGGAAAAGATCGTTAAACAGCCATTGACCAGGAGACAGATTATCAGGCGGTTTCTTGCGCTGTGTTTCTGCGCAGTGGTGTTCGGTGTGATCGCAGGGGCCAGTTTTCTCCTTACCCAGTCCTTTATTGCGGCCCGCCTGATGAAGCCGGAAGAGACGGAAGGAACGACCATTTCCTTCTCCAGGGACGAGCCGCCGGAAGTAACCGAGACGGCGGAGCCCACCACAGAGCCGGTTCCCGAGACAGAGACTGTGACCGAAAGCGAGGCGGTGGAGGACCTGGTCCAGGATGCCCTGGAACGGTACCATTTTACGGTGGATGACCTGAATCAGATGATTGGCGGCCTGCGGTCCCAGATCCAGGCGGTGAACAGGGGGATCGTGGTAGTCCACTCCGTGCACCAGGACACGGACTGGTTCGACAATCCGGTGGAGACCAGCGGACAGTATGCAGGCGCGGTAATCGCCCGTACACCCCAGGAGCTGGTGATTATGACGCCGGAGCATGCGGTGGAGCATGCGGATTCCATCAAGGTTACCTTTGGCAACGGCCAGGAGGTGGACGGGCGGATGAAGCAGAAGGACAGTATTTCCGGTCTGGCCATTGTCAGTGTGAACCTGGAGGAGCTGGAGGAGGATACCCGGGACAATGTGAAGGAGCTGGTGCTGGGGAATTCCTACAAGGTCCGGGAAGGGGACCTGGTGGTGGCGGTAGGCGGTCCGTCGGGGATGGTCTATTCGGTAGACTACGGGGTAGTCTCCTACATTTCCAAAAATACCCAGATGGTGGACCGGATCAACCGGGTGATCTATACAGATGTCAGTACCAACGTGGTGACAGGGACATTTCTGGTAAATACAGCCGGGGAGCTGATCGGCTGGGCCATGGAGCCCCGGCAGGAAGCGGAGGGCAGCAGCCGCCGGATGGCAGAGGTCATGGGTATCTCCGACTATAAGGCGATTCTGGAGAAACTGACCAACGGCCTGGGCGCCCCTTACTTTGGCATCGAGGGCCAGGAGGTGCCGGAGGTTCTTACGGAGCAGGGCAGGCCCCAGGGTATTTATGTGACCAATACGCTGGCAGACGGTCCGGCTTACAGCGCAGGCATCCAGAACGGGGACATTATCACAAAGGTGGACGACAAGGAGCCGAGAACCATGGCGGAGTTCCAGAATCTTGTGGACAATCTGGAGTGCGGCCAGCTGGTCCATGTGGTGGTCCGGCGGGACGGCCGGGACGAATACGCAAAACTGGAATTCCAGATTACGGTGGGGGCACGGTAGGAAAGCGGCATCCGGTTAAGACCGTTATATTATAATATGCACCGGAAATGCCAGGAACATGGCTGCCCGGCGGCAGATTGGAGAACATACATTATGAAATATATTGATACTCTGCGGGAGGGAATGCGGATTTCGGAAATTTACCTGTGCAAGTCCAAACAGATTTCCCTGACCAAGGCAGGCAAGGAGTATGGCAGCCTGGTTTTGCAGGACAAGACCGGCACAGTGGACGCAAAGATCTGGGACCTGGCGTCTCCTGGGGTGGGGAATTTTGAGGCTATGGATTACATCTGTGTGGACGCGGATGTGACCGTGTTCATGGGTTCCAACCAGCTGAATGTGAAACGGGTCCGCAAGGCGGATGCCCGGGAGTATGTGCCGGCGGATTACCTGCCCGTGTCCAAAAAGGACATTGGCCAGATGTACCAGGAGCTTCTGAAGCTTATTGCCAGTATCCGCAATCCCTGGCTGAAGAAGCTGGTGGACAGCTATTTTGTGGAGGACGGGGCATTTGCCAAGGCCTTCCAGTTCCACAGCGCAGCCAAGACCGTGCACCATGGTTTTGTGGGGGGCCTGCTGGAGCATACCCTCAGTGTGGCCAGGATGTGTGATTATTTTGCCTCCGCCTATCCTCTGGTGAACCGGGACCTTCTGCTGACGGCGGCGGTATTTCACGATATCGGTAAGACAAAGGAGCTGTCGGTTTTTCCGGAAAATGATTATACCGACGACGGCCAGCTTCTGGGCCATATTATTATCGGCACCGAGATGGTGGGGGAGCGCATCCGCACCATTCCCGGTTTCCCGGACCGTCTGGCGGCAGAGCTTAAGCACTGTATCCTGGCCCATCACGGGGAGCTGGAGTACGGCTCGCCCAAGAAACCGGCCCTTCTGGAGGCCATGGCTCTGAACTTTGCCGACAATGCGGACGCCAAGATGGAGACCATGATTGAGGCCCTGGGAAATGCCGGGGAGAATAAGGGCTGGCTGGGATTCAACCGGCTGCTGGAGAGTAATATCCGGAAGACTTCCATGGGGGAGTAATGGGGCAGGGGTGCCGGTAGAAAGCGCCTTTGTCCGGACTGAAAAATGGTTACTGTCCGCTGGTACCCGGCCAATAGTGATGAAAAAAGGGACTGCTGCAATATCCGGTTCGCGTCTCTTTCCCATGGGGAAGGAAGAAACCGAAGATTGCAGCAGTCCTTTTCAAGGAGAAATAGGTATGTTTGGTTTATCTATGTAAAACGGACAGTTCCCCTGGAGCGGTCCGGGGCGCCTGCTGGCGTCCACACGCTCTTATATGGGGGAGGGAAAAGCCCGTCTTGTTGTTTGGCGAACCCGGCAGCGGTCGCGCGCGTTTGTTGCCGCCGGGATCTTTGATTTTGAGTTACAGCCGGGGCGCCGGGTACTGAATCGGGTTTTGCCGGCCCGGTGTTCGGAGGCGCTGCTCTGTAACTTCGATGGTATTATCATACCGGACAAATGTGTACAAAGTTTGATGAGTTTCTAAAAGCTTTGGAAAAAAACGGAAGAATTTATAACATTTTTTTGAAGAGTCAGAATCGTTGCAGAAGATGGGAGCATGATCAGATGGATTGGAAGAAAAATGATGTATTTCAGGTGAAAATCGAGGATCTCAGCGATACCGGCCAGGGAATCGGCAAGGTGGATGGGTTCACCTGGTTTATAAAGGACGGGGTGATCGGGGACCTGGTGGAGGCCAGGGTGATGAAAGTAAAGAAGACCTACGGCTTCGCCCGGCTGCTGCGGGTGCTGGAGTCGTCCCCCTGCCGGGTGGCGCCTAAATGCCCGGTGGCCCGCCAGTGCGGCGGCTGCCAGCTCCAGGCCATGAGTTATGAGGAGCAGCTGAAATTCAAGGAGAATAAGGTGTTTCACAATCTGGTGCGGATTGGGGGACTGAAGGGGCTTTGGCGGGAGGATCAGGCAGGGGGCAAGGCAGCGGGACAGCCAGCCGGTCAGCCGGCAGGAATATTCTACCCGATTATTGGTATGGAATATCCCTGGAGATACCGGAACAAGGCCCAGTTCCCCTTTGGCAGGGACAGGGACGGGAGGATCATAACCGGTTTTTACGCCGGGAGGACCCATTCCATTATTGAGCAGGAGGACTGTCTTCTGGGGATACCGGAGAACAGCCGGATTCTGGCCTGCATCCGCGGCTATATGGAGGAATTCCGGATTCAGCCCTATGACGAGGCTTCCCACAAGGGGCTGGTCCGCCATGCACTGATCCGCAAGGGCTTTCGTACCGGGGAGCTGATGGTGTGCCTGGTGATCAATGGGGAGGTTTCCCGGCTTGCCAGCCGGGAGGTTCTGGTGGAGCGGCTTAGGGGACTGTTTGCCGGGACGGACGGCGGGGAGATGGATGCCGGGGGCGGGGCAGAGGGGAAGACTGCCGGGCCCAGGGCAGATGGGAAGGTTGCCGGGGTCAGGGCAGAGGGGGATGTTGTCGGGTTCGGGTCAGCGGGGCATGTAGCAGGAGAAGCAGCAGGGGAGACGGCCAGGGGGGAAGCATTTTCTGGGTCCCGGGTGGTCAGCATTTCATGCAGCATCAACCGGGAAAGAACCAATGTGATCATGGGACGGGAAATTGTCAATCTTTATGGCCCCGGCTATATTACCGATTATATTGGAAACGTGTGCTACCGCATTTCCCCTCTGTCCTTCTACCAGGTGAACCCGGTCCAGACAGAGAGGCTTTACGCCACTGCCCTGGAGTATGCGGGGCTTACCGGCGGGGAGACGGTGTGGGATCTGTACTGCGGGATCGGCACCATTTCCCTGTTCCTGGCCCAGAAGGCGGGAAAGGTCTACGGGGTGGAGCTGGTGCCCCAGGCCATTGCGGATGCCAGGGCCAATGCCAGACTCAACGGGATTCAGAATGTGGAGTTCTTCGTGGGAAAGGCGGAGGAGGTGCTGCCGGACCAGTTCGAGAACCACGGAATCCGGGCCGACGTGGTGGTGGTGGACCCGCCCAGAAAGGGCTGCGACCAGGTGTGCCTGGACACCATCATCCATATGGCACCCAGGCGTGTGGTGTATGTAAGCTGTGACTCCGCTACTTTGGCAAGGGATTTAAAGTACCTGGGGGAAGGCGGGTATGGGGTGGAGAAGGTGCAGACGGTGGATATGTTTGGGCAGGGGGTGCATGTGGAGACGGTATGCCTTTTGTCCAAACTTCATGAAGCGAAGCATCATGTGAATGTGACACTTGATATGGACGAGATGGATTTAACGGCGGCTGAGAGGAAGGCTACTTATGAGGAGATAAAGAAGTATGTGGCAAAGCATAATGATGGGATGAAGGTATCTAATCTGTATATTGCACAGATAAAGCAGAAGCATGGAATTATAGAAAGAGAGAACTATAATAAGCCAAAATCTGAGAAGGGCGGACAGCCGGAATGCCCAAAAGAAAAAGAAATAGCGATTGAAGAGGCGTTGAAGTATTTTCAGATGATTCCAAGTGAATCATAGGCTAACTTGGCTTATCGGATGGAGAAAATTCAACTAATGTTATTGAGCCTTCGGACATTGGGAATAAAATCTGATGTTCGTAGGCTTTTTGTTCATGACAATAGAATGTTTGCGGAGCGTGCATTCTATTGTATACAGAAAAATTTTTCGCAGATATAATAAACATGACATATAGCTGTCGTGTTGAACCAGGTATAATATGTATGGAGTGTAAGAAACGATGAAAATAGATAGACTTATCGGTATATTGTCAATCTTACTGCAGGAAGAAAAGACAACGGCTCCTGAACTGGCAGAAAGATTTGAGGTATCTCGAAGGACAATAAATCGGGATATTGAAGACCTTTGTAAAGCAGGTATTCCTATAAAAACTGCACAGGGTACCGGTGGTGGTATCAGTATTATGGATGGATATCGTATGGATAGGACGATTTTGAGTTCCAAAGATATGCAGATGATTCTTGCGGGTTTGCGGAGTCTTGACAGTGTGAGCGGAAGCAGGTACTACAGTCAACTGATGGAGAAAATCCAGACCGGATCATCAGAGTTCATCAGTGGAAGAGACTCTATGCTGATTGACTTATCTTCATGGTATAAGGGTTCTCTTGCTCCAAAGATCGAGGTAATACAGAGTGCAATAGAAAACAGGCGCATCATACGATTTAAGTATTATGCTCCGTCCGGAGAGAGCAACCGAAGGGTAGAACCATATTATCTGGTTTTCCGGTGGTCGAGCTGGTATGTATGGGGGTGGTGTTTAGAACGTAAAGATTACAGGCTGTTCAAACTGAACCGTATGGATTGTGTTGTTGAAACAGACCGTGGATTCCTGCGTAGAGATGTACCAATGCCGGATTTGTCAAATGAGAAGATATTTCCGGGTGGGATAAAGGTAAAAGCTCTTTTCACACCGAATATGAAGTGGCGGCTGGTTGAAGAATTTGGACCGAACTGCTTTACAGAAACGGACGATGGAAGGCTGCTCTTTTCAGCAGACTATACGGATATGGAAAACCTTGTGACATGGCTTATGACATTTGGAGCAAAAGTAGAGGTGCTTGAGCCCGAAGAAGTGCGGGACATTATTCGCAGGAATGCAGAGGAAATATTAAAAATCTATGGAGGATTAGGAAAATGAGATTAGACGGTTTTGGGTTGTTTGTTGATGATATGGCAAAGATGATTCGTTTTTACAAGGATGTTCTCGGATTTGAAATTAAGGAAGAAGAGAATACTTCCAATGTTTATCTTGTAAAAGACGGAACACTTTTTTTACTGTATGGGCGGAATGATTTTGAGAAGATGACAAACCGGCGATATGAGTATATCAAGGGTCTGAATGGTCATTCTGAAATAGCTCTATATGTTGATACTTTTGAAGAGGTGGACGAGGCATACAAGAAGGCTGTGGAAAATGGTGCAACATCTGTGCTTGAACCGGAACTTGAACCTTGGGGACAGAGAACCTGCTATATTGCTGATCCGGAAGGAAATCTGATAGAGATTGGTTCCTGGAATAAGCCTTATGAAGAGAAGGACTTAGAGGGGGTGTAAAGGATATGGCTTTTGACTACAAGAAGGAATATAAAGAATTTTATATGCCGAAAGGCACACCGTCTATCGTAACTGTTCCGAAAATGAACTATGTAGCGGTAAGGGGAAGCGGCAATCCAAATGATGCAGACGGAGAATACAAGCAGGCTATCGGACTTCTGTATGGAATTGCATTTACGATTAAAATGAGCAAAAAGGAAGATCATCAGATTGATGGATATTTCGATTATGTCGTGCCGCCATTAGAGGGATTCTGGTGGCAGGATGGAGTATCCGGAATTGATTATGCTCGTAAGGAAGATTTTAAGTGGATCTCTGTTATTCGTCTGCCGGATTTTGTTACCAGGGAAGATTTCGACTGGGCTGTCAGGAAAGCTACGGCAAAGAAAAAGCAGGATTTTTCTAAGGCTGAGTTTTTTTCCTATGAGGAAGGTCTGTGTGTACAGTGTATGCATATCGGAGCGTATGACGATGAGCCTGTTACGGTAGATGCAATGCACAGGTTTATGGAAGAACAGGGATACGCATTGGATATAACGGATCGGAGAATGCACCACGAGATTTATCTGAGCGATGCGAGGAAAGTAGCGCCGGAGAAGTTGAAGACTGCAATCAGGCATCCGATAAAGAGAGCCTAAGGGTGTGGAGGGAAATAATATGGCATCAACAAAAGAGTATTTGGATTTTGTTATGGAACAATTATCAGGACTGGATGAAGTCAGCAGCAGGGCAATGATGGGCGAATACATCCTTTATTACCGTGGAAGGATTTTTGGTGGAGTATATGATGACAGACTTTTGGTGAAGCCGGTTCCGATGGCATTGAGGCTGATGCCGGATGCCGAGATGGAACAGCCGTATCATGGCGCTAAAGAAATGATTTTGGTTGATAATGTAGATGATCGGCAGTTTTTGTGTGAACTGGTTGAGAGTATGTGGGAAGAATTGCCGGAAAAGAAAAAGAAGAATATACATTAAGAACTAAGACTTGACAAAATCAAACCAATACTCTATATTTAGCAGTGGAGATTCTATACCCAAAAACAGAAAACGTGAATGCGCAAATGAAGCTCAAACCCTTGTGGTTTGGGCTTTTTCTAATTTTGATAGAAACTTGAGAACAATAATTTTCAAAAAGTCAATTATCAATTTGTAATGTTTTTTGAAGGAAAAAGTTCACAAAAGCATTTAGGCAATATTTACAAATTTTTTGAAAAAGGAATAGTTTCGCAAGAGTAACAGAGTGGCAATCGAGTAATATCGCTTGCTTTTTTGTTGCCCAATTTTAGAAATTGCCGATTGCCCCCGGAAGAATGATTTCTAAAAATTACAAATTTGAAAAGAAATGGAGGAAAAGAAAAGTGAAAGAGTATTCAAAAGGAATTTATGTAAAATTCAAACCGGAAGAGGTGGAGATACTGCATAATCGAATGAAGGAAGCTGGAGTTCAAAACATGAGTGCATATATCAGAAAGATGGCATTGAACGGATATGTGATTATTCCTAAGTGGCCGGATCTGGATCAGGTAATATCCTTGCATTCAAGGATTAGTAATAATCTCAATCAGTATGCAAGGAAAGCAAATGAAACAGGAAAATTGTACGAAGAGGATATTGCAGAAATAAAGCAGATGCATAATGAACAAACAAAGTTTCTGAAAAAAACACTTGAGGCAGTAATGTATCTTTATGAGGAAGATTCAAAGAAGAAAAAGTGATTTTATGGTAAAGCGTCAGCGTGGCTCTGCGGTTTATCCGCAGTTCAAGGGGATTGGGGCATTCCCCAACAAGCAAAAATGCGCCGGGTATATACCGGAGCACTGCTTGCCAATTTGTAAAAAGAGAAAAGAAAGGATTAAGTTTATGAGAGATTTAGAAAAGGTATGTATTCAACCGAAGTATAACTATTGCACCGGTGAGGAGCGTTTTACTTTCATCAAGCTGCCAAAATGTCTGGTAGAGAATGAATGCTTTATTGAACTGTCAATGGATGCAAAGCTTTTATACGCATTCTTTTTAGATCGAGTTTCATTGTCAATAAAAAATGGATGGATTGACAACCAAGGGAGGGTGTTTATCTATTATTCAATAAAAAATATTTGCGAGGATTTGAATTGTGGAACTCAAAAGGCATGCAAGTTATTGGATGAATTGGAAAAGGTGGGAGCACTTGAACGGAAGAGACAGGGATTGGGAAGACCTAACAAGCTGTACCTTAAGAAAATGTTTTGAGAAATAGCCATACCGTAAAAATCAAAATACAAAAGATGGAGAAATCACAATTAAGAATTTTGATTTTGACGCATACAGACTTTTGGTATTTACAGGTTTTGAACAGTAAAAATCAAGATCTAATAAGACTAATAATAACAATACTAATTTTAATAATATCTATCTTATCCTATCAGGAAGTGAAGAAACATCACTATGGATGGGATACGATGGATTTCAATGACAATGTCAGAAAGGATTTTAATTATGGTTAAGAATAAAGTGGTTTTAAAAGAAAGAGATGTATGGAGCAATTTAGCAAATTTTATTGGAGAAATGGTAGCAAAGTATGCGGAAGCAATGGACTTGGATAATTTGCCTGATCCGGATTTTTATCTTCGTAGGGAAAGAATAAGACAGTTGTACACGGAGCTATATAAAGAGAAGAATATAACAAAGTTCAGAAATACAAAAATCTCTATTGAAGGAGAAGTTGCAGCATGATACTATAACCGTATAAACGGATATATAAATTTATAAATACGGATATATACGGAATGCTGATGGAGGAAAAATCATGATTATAAGTGAAAGAATTTTTTATGTGATGGAGCAGAAGAACATAACGCAGTTGGAACTTTCAAAAAGGACCGGGATTGCAACAAGTAACATCAGTGACTGGAAGAAGAAAAAGACGAATCCTAAAGCGGACTGTCTGGTGTCTATATGTGATGCATTGGAGATTACTCCCGAACAGCTTTTGACTGGAAAAGGAATTGATCCGGAATATAAAGATGCAGATATGGATTATGAAGTTACCAGGTCGGATATTAAGATTTTAAAGCAGATTCACAGCCTTGGAGATGCGCAGTATAAAAGATTGATGGCGTATATGAAAGCCTTGCAGAAGTTGGAACAGATGGAGAAGATGGTGGAGGAATAGAGATGGCAAATAAAATAGTTAGGGAAATTATTCACGCAAAAGGAATTGATATTGGGATTTACACGAAAGATTTTGAAAATGAATATATTTCGTTGACAGATATTGCAAAATATAGAAATGATAATGATCCCAGATTTGTCATTCAGAACTGGATGCGAAACAGAAATACAGTTGAGTTTTTGGCTGTTTGGGAAGAACTTCATAATCCAGATTTTAACCGTGTGCAATTCGAGGCGGTTAGAAGTGAGGCAGGATTAAACAGGTTTGTTATGACGCCAACCAAATGGATTGAACAGACCAATGCTATTGGAATAGTGTCAAAAGCAGGCAGATATGGTGGAGGAACTTATGCACATAGCGATATTGCAATGGCATTTGCTACATGGATTTCTCCGGAATTTCAACTGTATATTATGAAAGATTACCGCAGGTTAAAACAAGATGAAAATAGTCGACTTTCATTGGACTGGAACTTGAACAGAGCTTTATCAAAGGTGAACTATCGTATTCACACGGATGCGGTGAAGGAAAATTTGATTCCACCAAAGCTCACACCGGAACAGATTGCTTATACATATGCCAGTGAAGCAGATCTTTTAAATGTTGCGTTATTTGGTCAGACTGCAAAGCAATGGAAAAATAATAATCCGGGTAAAAAGGGGAATGTGCGTGATGATGCAAATTTAAATCAGTTGTTGGTGTTGGCAAATATGGAAAGTTATAATGCTATTTTAATTGAGCAGGGGAAACCTCAATCAGAAAGACTTATATTGCTTAGAAATTTGGCAATCAGGCAGATGGATACATTAGCCAGTATCAATCTGTCGGCAGTTTCGGCACTTCCTGGAGGTGATATGTAAATGAAAAAGGCTTTTAATCCCCCATCTGAGATGGGGAGAATAGAATAA
>CAJTOV010000065.1 GCA_910577765.1 uncultured Lachnospiraceae bacterium | reverse complement strand
CTGACACGAATATCAAGCACTATTTACTTCGGGATTAATGCAACGATGTACTAGCCTCTTCTCACCCGCTCCAGATACACCAGAAGCACCGAAATATCCGCCGGCGACACCCCGGAAATCCGGGAAGCCTGGCCAATGGAAGCCGGCTTCAACTGATTCAGCTTCTGCACAGCCTCCTTCCGGAGACTTCCCACCACACTGTAATCAAAATCCGGCGCCAGCTTCTTGCCTTCCAGCTTCTTAAACTGGGCCACCTGCTGCCTCTGCCGCCTGAGATACCCGTCATATTTAATATTTATGTCAACTTGTTCTGCCGTATCCTTTGACAGCTCCGGCCTCCCCGGATCAATCTCTGCCAGCAGAAAATAATTCAGCTCCGGTCTGCGCACCAGCTCCGCCATGGTCACTCCGTTTTTCAAAAGGGTACTTCCGTGGCGTTCCAGAAACTCCTGGACCTGGGGGCTGGCCCCCACATGAAGGCGCTCCAGCCGCTCCACCTCCGCGGCAATCTCCTGCTCCTTTCTGAGAACCCGCCCATAAGCTTCATCGTCCACAAGTCCCATTTCATGGCCAATGGCCCGCAGCCGCAAGTCCGCATTGTCCTGCCGCAGAAGCAGCCGGTACTCGGCCCGGGAAGTCATCATCCGGTAAGGCTCATGGTTCTCCTTGGTCACCAGATCATCAATCAGCACCCCGATATAAGCCTGGGACCTGTCCAGCACAAAAGGCTCCCGCCCCAGAACCATCATGGCCGCATTGACCCCGGCCATAAACCCCTGGACCGCTGCCTCCTCATACCCGGAGCTGCCGTTAAACTGCCCGCCGCTGAACAGCCCCCTGATTTTTTTGAACTCCAAAGTGGCCTTTAACTGGAGAGAATTGATACAGTCATATTCAATGGCATAGGCATTGCGCACAATCCGCACATGCTCCAGCCCCGGTACGGTCCGGTACATGGCATACTGGACATCCTCCGGCAAAGAGCTGGACATGCCTGCCAGGTACATTTCATTGGTGTAAAGCCCCTCCGGCTCCACGAAAACCTGATGCCTGGACTTGTCCGGGAATTTCACCACTTTGTCCTCAATAGACGGACAATACCTGGGCCCCGTCCCCTCAATGGTTCCGGAAAATAAAGGAGACCGATCCAGATTTTCCCTGATAATCCGGTGCGTTTCCTCATTGGTGTAAGTAAGCCAGCAGGAAACCTGTTCTTTCTGCACGGACGCAGGGTCTGTAGAAAAGGAAAAAGGCGTCACCTGTTCATCCCCTGTCTGCTCCTGCATTTTCGTAAAATCAATGCTCCGTCTGTCCACCCGCGCCGGAGTCCCTGTCTTAAACCGGAACATTTCAATCCCATTTTCTACCAGGGAATCAGTCAGATGGCCGGCTGCCTGAAGCCCCCCGGGCCCTGTGGCATTGCTGACCTCTCCATAAATACACCTGGCTTTTAGGTAAGTCCCTGTGGCAAGAACCACTGCCTTTGCATGGTACATAGCGCCGGAACATGTCTTTACTCCCCGGATCTGTTCATTCTCCACCACAATTTCCGACACCTCCGCCTGACGGATGGTCAGATGATCCGTATTCTCCAGGGTCCGCCGCATCCGGCGGCTGTACTCCTGCTTGTCCGCCTGGGCACGGAGGGAATGGACCGCCGGCCCCTTGGATTCATTCAGCATTTTAGACTGAATAAAGGTCCGGTCAATATTCTTTCCCATCTCCCCGCCCAGGGCATCCAGCTCCCGGACCAGATGTCCCTTGGAGCTTCCTCCAATATTGGGATTGCAGGGCATCAGGGCAATGCTGTCGATGCTGACCGTAAAACAGATAGTCTCCAGCCCCAGCCTGGCGCAGGCCAGGGCCGCCTCACAGCCTGCATGCCCGGCGCCCACCACCACAATATCATATGATTCCTCAAGATATGGCATAAATGATTCCTTTCTCCCGTCTCATAAATAGTGTCTTCTTTATTTTCCCATACAGAACTTCCCGAATATCTCATCTACCAGATCATCCTCCACCGACTCCCCGGTGATCAGTCCCAGGGACCGGTAAGCATCCATCAGGTCAATGGTCAGAAAATCCTCCGGCATTCCGTCCTCAATGCCCCGGACCACCATGCCCAGACTCTCCAGCGCAGCCTCCAAAGCAGCCTTATGGCGGACACTGGTAATGAGAACCTGGTCATTGAAATCAATGGCTCCCTGGTAGAACAGCTCCTGAATGGTCTTCTCCAGTTCTTCGATCCCGGTTTCCTCCCGGGCCGATATGGGGATCACCGGACAGCCGGTTCTCTCCGCCAGCTCATCCTGGTCTACCACCAGCTCCAGGTCCTTCTTATTAAGAAGAACCACAGCCTTCCGCTCCCGGATCAGTTCCATAATCTGTTCATCATTCCGGTCCAGAGGGCAGGAACCATCCACCACATAGAGAAGAAAATCCGCCTGGTCCGCCACCTGCCTGGCCCGTGTCACACCGATCCGTTCCACCAGGTCCTGAGTCTCCCGGATTCCCGCCGTATCCACGATCTTTAAGGTAATACCCCCCAGGGAAATCTGCTCCTCCAGAATATCCCGGGTGGTCCCGGCAATGTCCGTGACAATGGCCCGCTCCTCTCCCAGAAGTACATTCATCAGGGATGATTTTCCCACATTTGGTTTACCCAGAATCACGGTGCGGATTCCCTCGGAAACCAGCCTCCCCTGGTCCGCCGAAGCCACCAGCTTCTCCACCTGCCGGATCACAGGCTCCAGAACCTCCATCAGCTTCTGCCCATACCCATCCAGGGAAATATGCTCCGGGTCATCCAGGGCAGACTCAATGTAGGCAAGCTGGTACAGAATCTCCTGCCGCAGCTTTCCCACCTTTCTGGACACTGACCCCTTAAGCTGGCTTACGGAACTTTCCAGGGCATACTGGTTCTTGGCCTGGATCAGCCCCATCACCGCCTCTGCCTGGGAAAGATCAATTCTCCCGTTGAGAAATGCCCGTCTGGTAAATTCCCCCGGCTCCGCGGCCCTGGCCCCATGGCGGATCACGGTCTCCAGAATCCGCCGCATTACCAGCACCCCGCCATGGCAGTCAATCTCCACCGTATCCTCCGCCGTATAGCTTCTGGGCCCCCGCATTACCAGTACCAGAACCTCATCAATCACCTGGTTTCCATCCTGTATCATCCCATAATGCACGGTGTGGGAATCTGCCTGTTCCAGGGATTTTCCCGGCCTGTCTCCCTTTCCCATGCAAAAGACCTGGTCCACGATCCGGCAGGCCTCCCTGCCGCTGACCCGGATAATCCCGATCCCCGAATTCCCCGCCGCAGTAGCCACCGCAGCAATCGTATCTGTATCCGAATAATATCTGTCCATTACCATATCCGTCCTTCTTGTGATCCTTCCATCCCCATATCCTCAGCAGACAAGGGGGCACCCGCCAGACACGATTGGCACTGTCTGGCGGAAATTCCGGCAATAATACCATTATAAAACATTTATCCCAAAAAGAAAAGGATACCTGACCACAGAATCTTCCATGATCAGATATCCCAGCCATTACGTGCATCCTCCCAGCCGGTCAGCGTGGTGATCGGCTGGGGTGTGAACTGAACGATCTTGTCTTACTCAGCATCCTCCCCCACACTAACAGCTGCCTTCTCGGCAGTCTTTTCCGCACCATGGTCGCTGCTGTTCCGGTGGTCATTGCCACGTCCTCCGTTCCGGTCATATCCCCGGTCATAATTCCGCTCCCTGCGGGAATTATTTCCATTGTAACGTCCTCTGCGATTGTCCCCGTAGCTTTCCCGTCTCAGAGAAATCACCACATGACGGTAAGGATCTTCTCCCTCACTTCTGGTCACCACAAACCTGTCGTTCTGCAATGCCGAATGGATGATCCTTCTCTCATAAGGATTCATAGGCTCCAGGGAGACCGGCCTTCTGGTCCGCTTCACCTTATAGGAAATATTCCTGGCCAGTGTCTCCAGAGTTTCCCTTCTTCTCTCCCGGTAATTCTCTGTGTCAAGCTTCACCCGGAGATAGCCTTCCGTGTCCTTGTTCACCACCAGGCTTACCAGATACTGGAGAGAATCCAGGGTCTGGCCCCGCTTGCCGATCAGGATTCCCATATCCGCACCGGCCAGCATGACCTGCAGCTCTCCTTCCGCGGCATCGAACCGGGATTCCACAGAGACCTCCATGCCCATGGCACCAAATACCTGGCCCAGGAATTCCGCAGCAGCCTTCTTCACCTGTTCCTCATCCACATGAAGCTCCCGGCGCTCCTTCTTCTCTGCGGGCTTTCCCTCTCCGGCCTCATGACCTCTTCTCCGGTCAGCCTGGTCCGGATAATCTCCCCGTCCGCCACGGTCATACCGGTCGCCTCTTCCGCCCCGGCTGCCCCGCTCCATACGGTCGCCTCTTCCGTTACGGTCGCTTCTCTCTGTCTGGGACGCCTGCTCTGTGCGTTCGCTTCTTTCAGCCCGGTCGCCGCGATCTATGCGGTCGTCTCTTTCAGCCCGGTCGCCGCGATCTACACGGTCATCTCTTTCAGCCCGGTCGCCGCGATCTGCACGGTCGTCTCTTTCAGCCCGGTCTCCGCGATCTGCACGGCCGTCTCTTTCGGCCCGGTTTCCGCGATCTACACGGTCTTCTCTTTCGGCCCGGTTTCCGCGATCTATGCGGTCGCCTTTCTCGGCCCGGTCAACCCGCTCTCCACGGCCGCCTTTATCACCCTGCTCTCCGGCCCCGGATTTCACACCTTCAGAAACCTTCTCGCCCTGCTTCTGGGCCTGTTTCTTCTCCGGCTGCCGCTTCTCTGCGGACCTGCTGTCCTGGCTTTTCGTTCTGTCAGACTTCCCTGCCTGGGCCTGCTTTTTCAGATTCCGCTCTTCTTCCTCACTCATAACTCTGGCACGGAGGACACATGGTTTGGAACCGAAAAGCCCCAGGAAACCGGAGCTTTCCTTCTGGACGATCTCATAATGGAGATGCTCGCTGGTGGTCTGCAACTCAAGCAGTGCCTTGGTGATTGCTTCATCAAGAGTCTTTGCAGAAACTGTAATTATATCCACGATCATTCCTCCTATTTATTATGCTTTTCATTATATTTAGCAACCATGTTGGCCTTGGCCGCCAGACTCCCGGGCCTGGCATTCTGGTTGTAATAGGCATTGGACTCCTTCACCTGCTCCTTTGTCCGCATGATCTTGTCCGCCAGGGCTTTTTCCTCTTTCTCCGCATTGGCCTGCATGTTCTTAAGACTCATGCCTGCATTCTGGTTGATCTTCTGGGGAGGAAGCCCCTTCTTGGCCCGCTTGGCATTGGCCTTCTCCACGTTCTGACGGATCATCTCATCCAGATCCACCCTGTTCAGATAAGCATTGGTAATCATCTGCTGGACGATCATGAAGAAACTGCTGGCCACCCAGTACAGACCCACGGCTGTGGGGAAGGTAAAACAGAAAAATACAGACATCAGAGGCATGGTAACATTCATCTGCTTCATCATCTGTGCCCCGGGCGCATCCGGGTCCTGGTTCTGGTTGGCTGTCATCAGCTTGGTGCTGTACCACTGGCACAGACCTGCCAGAACAGGAATCAGCCAGGCTGCATTGGGAATAAAGGAGCCTGTCCAGGGACGGTTGGTCAGGTTCATGCCCAGGAAAGAATTCATACTCTCAATGGCGGAAGCATTTTCATTAATCACGGCAGCGGCACTGGGGAACCTGGCCGCAAGCTCGGTCCACTGGGCCGGATTCAGCTTATAGAGGATGTCCACCATCTTGTTGCCCAGAGCCTCCCCGGATACCCCGGTCAGGTCGCCAATGGCATTCATCCCGGTAAGGGCCACCTCATGCTCCGTGGCAAACTGCACCAGACTCTCCGCAGCCCCTTCCGGAATGGCAGCCACATCGGAAATACCGGTAATAGCGTAGACTACATTAAGAAAATACATCTTTACAGAGCTTACATAAGCCGGAATATTGTAGATAATCCTGTACAGTGCAAACAGAATCGGCATCTGGATCACCAGCTGCAGACAGCCTCCTGTCATGGATGTACCATATTTTTCGTAGACAGCCTTGGTCTCCACATTCATCCGCATCATGGAGTCATTGTCTGTCTTTCCTTTATATTTTTTCTGTATTGCCTGGAGTTCCGGCTGCATAACCGACATCAGCTTGGAAGATTTCTGCTGTTTGATGGTCAGCGGAAACAGAATCAGTTTCACTACCAGAGTAAATAAAATAATGCAGAGTCCGATATTCAGCACCCCAAAGGACTGGGTAAAACGGAATAACATATCCATAATAAAACCAAGGATATCTGCCACCGGGCCAAACGTAAAGAAATCACGGGATTTCGTGGCCACAAAAAACGTAAAGTTCAATCTGTTACCTCCTCATAAGCTACGGAACTGGATCATAACCGCCTTCTGCCCATGGATGACACCGGAGTATCCTCTTCACGGACAACCATAGTCCTTTCACAACACCATACTTCTGAAGTGCCTCAATGGCGTATTGGGAACACGTAGGTGTGTATATACAGTGAATGTTCATCTTCATGGGGGACAGGAAAATCTGGTATCCCCGGATCAGCAGGATCAGGATATCCTTAATCATGACCATCACTTCGATTCTCTACCATGTTATGCAGTCCGCACAAATGCAAAAATGCACGCTCTATTGTTTTGTAATCTGCTTCCTTTGCTGTGGCTCGCACCACAACCACGATGTCTGACCCCTGTTTCAATGTGTTATCATGCAGCCGGAAAGCCTCCCGCAAAAGTCTGGTCAGCCGGTGTCTCACCACGCTGTTGCCCACCTTCTTGCTGACGGAAATGCCGATCCGGTTGCCCGGTCTTTCTGTCTTTTTCACATACATTACCAACTGCCGGTTGGCATAGGACTTTCCGGAATGGTATACCTCCTGGAAATCCCTGTTTTTCCTGATACTGGGAAAATTCTTCATGCTGGCAAATGCCTCCTTCCAGCACAGAATAGAACAAAAAAGGCCACAATTTCTTGTGACCCTGGTTCCTTAAGCTGATAATCTGGCTCTGCCCTTGGCTCTTCTGGCTGCCAGTACCTTTCTTCCACCCGGAGTACTCATCCTGGCCCTGAAACCATGAACTTTTGCTCTCTGCCTTTTCTTAGGCTGAAATGTCATCTTCATATCCCTGCACCTCCTCTGTCATCAAGTATTATCTGATTGACACATTGTTCTTCTAATCAAACATCCCTTCGATTATATAGAAAATATACGGTTCCGTCAAGTAGTTTCTCGCAAAATGCTTACTCTTTTATCTTATCAAGCTCTGTTACATTCACTCCAAGACTTGACAGGAGTACTTTTAAAGAAATATATTCTTCCTTTAAGTCGGCATAGGTCTTTGGTGCGTTTTCCTGTCTTGCCAGAAGCATGCGTCTCTGCACCTTTACGAAATCCTCAATGGATTTAGACATTATCTCAGCACTGTTAGGCATATGATCACTCCTTTCATACATTTCACCACGGTTCCATGTTCTATCTATATTATAGTGCAATCCATAAAAGATGTAAAGCCATTAAACCAATGCTGCCTTGCGGAAATCCGGTGAATGAAGCACTGGAAGATCCGGCACCTTTCTCACCATTATTTCCGCAATGCAGTACTAGTACATCGTTGCACTAATTCCCGAGTAACTAGCACTCGCTATCCGCGCCATCTGCACGCCTGCGAAGCTAGCCGTAGGCCCCACTACGCCGTCGCTTCGCAGACGCACAGCTGACACGAATATCAAGCACTATTTACTTCGGGATTAATGCAACGATGTACTAGAGCGTGTTTCTTTCTACCCAATTTTTTATAATGAAATATACAGTTCCTACTTTGCCAGCACTTTCAGAAGCACCTTGCCGATCAGCGTCACCAGGATCGCTGCCGCGATGGCCTCCGGAATGCCGGACGCAGTTACGGTTCCCATAACCAGTCCCCACACCGCATCCACAGCCACACTTTTCACCTGTGCATACTCCCTGGCCAGCATCAGATAGATGCTTCCCATGACAAACACCGTATTTACCATGGACCCGGTAAACCCGGTTACGGCCAGCGCCGCCAGATGGTTCATTTTCAGTTTTTTCAGTACGATCCAGACCCACCCGGCCGCAACGCCGATCATGATCCTGCATCCCACGGAAATCCATACGGCCTTCACTGCCCCCAGTATCCCTGTCATACTCATAAAGGGGGAAAATGCAAAGGACAACAGGGTAGGCGCCATGGTATTACTGATCATGGAACAGATCCCAAACACAGCCCCCAGAACCGCTCCGGCTGCCGGTCCCAGAAGAATCGCCCCAAGAATCACCGGAATGTGTACAGTTGTTGCCTTAATAATCGGAAGCTGGATCATGCCCAGGGGCGTATTCGCCAGCAGAATCACAATCGCCGCCATAAGTGCAACACTGGTAAGCCAACGGGTGTCTTTACTCTTTTTTTCCATTTTTTACTCCTCCTGCTACTGTTCTTAATATAAAGATACAATGCGCGTTATAAAAAATAGGGTATGGATTCATCATAAATAACATATGGGGATTTGTCAATGTATTAAAACAGGTACAAAATTCATATACTTTAAGTACCTTTCATTCCGTGATTTTATGACCAGATAATTATACTATGAATTTTATTCTTTGTCACTTAGAACGTTACGGTTTATAGGGCTGCGAAAACCATGCATCCACAAAATAATTTCCAGCACACAAGATTCACATCCCCCACCCCATCCCCCTTCACATTCATTCTCAACCCACCACATGTGGAAAATATGCACAACTTATCCACAACCTGTTGATAACTATGTTGATATTTATTCTGAACCTGCCTTTCTTTTACTATTTTCATTGAAAAAACAGCCATTTTGTTATACAATAAAGTTAATATTGGCCTACTCTGCTATTCACAATTTTGGAAAAGATATCCACAAATAACAGACAGGCTATCCGCAACCCGTCCACCAGGCACCAGGAGACCACACTATGTTAGAAACACTGAAAGAAAAATGGGATGATATCTTATACTATTTAAAGGAAGAACATGACGTTTCGGATGTTTCTTTCGCAACCTGGCTTCTCCCCTTAAAGATTTACTCCTTAGAGTCCGGCAACGTGATCCGGATCATGGTGCCGGATGCCAACTTTCTGGGCTACATCCGGAAGAAATACAGCTTTCTTCTGAAGATTTCCATTGAGGAGATCACCGGCATCAAGTGCGAAATCGACTTTGTGGTGGAAGGGCAGGTAGACCGTGAACATGCCAGGACCAACCAGCTTATCAAGAACAGCCCTGCGGCTGTAAGCCAGGCTGCCCTGCAGAACGCTAACTTAAATCCCAAATACACCTTTGACACCTTCGTGGTAGGCGCCAACAACAACCTGGCCCACGCCGCATCCCTGGCTGTGGCCGAGTCCCCAGGCGAGATCTACAATCCCCTGTTCATCTACGGAGGCGTGGGGCTTGGCAAGACCCACCTGATGCACAGCATCGCCAACTTTATATTAAAGAACAACTCCAAGGCAAAGGTCCTCTATGTAACCTCGGAGAAATTCACCAATGAGCTGATTGATGCCATCCGCAACAAGAACAATATTTCCACCACGGAATTCCGGGAAAAATACCGGAACAATGACGTGCTTCTCATTGACGATATCCAGTTTATCATCGGCAAGGAAAGCACCCAGGAAGAATTCTTCCATACCTTCAATGCCCTTCACGAATCCAAGAAACAGATCATCATCTCCTCGGACAAGCCGCCCAAAGAGATCGAGACCCTGGAAGAACGGCTCCGCTCCCGGTTCGAATGGGGCCTGACCGTGGACATCCAGTCACCGGATTATGAGACCCGCATGGCCATTCTCCGGAAAAAGGAAGACATTGAAGGCTACAACATAGACAATGAAGTCATCAAATACATTGCCACCAACATCAAATCCAACATCCGGGAACTGGAAGGCGCCCTGACCAAGATCGTGGCACTTTCCAAACTGAACAACAATAAAGAAATCAATCTGGAACTGACCAAAGAAGCCCTGAAAGATATTATTTCCCCGGGAGGTCCCAAAGAGATTACCCCGGAACTGATCATCCAGATCGTGGCGGAACACTACGACCTGACGCCTCTGGATCTCCTGTCCCAGAAGCGCAACAAGGAAATCGCCTATCCCCGCCAGATTGCCATGTACCTGTGCCGCGGCATGACTGCCAGCTCCCTCCAGGAGATCGGCAAGGCCATGGGCGGACGGGACCATTCCACCATTGTACACGGCATTGACAAGATCACTGCCGACGTGCAGAAAAATCCCACCCTGCGCAATACCATGGAGATACTGAAAAAGAAAATCAATCCACAATAACCTGTGAACAGGCCGTGGATAAGCTGTGGATACCTGGCCTTGCCCCAGGGAGTCCAGGCCCCCTGTGGACAGACCTCCCAAACGGAAGCATTTTCCGGGAACTTTTCCACAGGAGGCTTCACAATGATTTTCAGCTTACTTTAAGGCTTTTCAGGACTTTTACACCAATCCACAGCCCCTACTACGGTTACTACGGAACTTAACTATCTATATCTGTATGCAGCAGCCAACCAGACGGAAAGGAAATTATCAACATGAAACTGGAATTCCAAAAGGAAGCTTTATTAAACGGCATCAATATTGTATCCAAAGCCATTGCTGCCAAGACCACCATGTCCATTCTGGAATGCGTTCTCATAGATGCCCAGGCCAGCGAGATCAAACTGACAGGAAATGACATGGAACTGGGCATTGAGACCAAAGTGGAAGGCACCATTCTGGAACGGGGCCGGATCGCCCTGGAGTCCAAGCTGTTTTATGAGATCATCCGCAAGCTGCCGGAAAACGAATCCACGGTAACCATCACCTGTGATGACCGTTACAATACCACCATTGAATGCGAGAATTCCTCCTTCCATATCCAGGGAAGGGACCCGGAGGAATTCTCCTATCTTCCTTATATTGAGCGGGACCAGTACATCAGTATCTCCCAGTTCAGCTTAAAAGAAGCCATCCGCCAGACCATCTTCTCCATTGCAGCCAATGACAGCAACAAGATGATGGGCGGGGAGCTTCTGGAAATCAAAGACAATATTTTAAAGATTGTGTCCCTGGACGGACACAGGATTTCCATCCGCAATATTACCCTTAAGGACCACTATGAAGGCCAGAAAGTCATTGTCCCAGGCAAGACCCTGTCCGAGATCAGCAAGATTCTCACAGGGGGAAATGACAGTGAAGTCCTGATCTTCTTCAGTAAAAACCACATTCTCTTTGAGTTTGACCAGACCGTTGTGGTGTCCAGGCTCATTGAAGGGGAATATTTCCGCATTGACCACATGCTGTCCAGCGATTACGAGACCCAGGTAAAGCTGAACAAACGGAATTTCATGGACAATATTGACCGGGCCATGATCCTGGTCCGGGACAATGACCGCAAGCCCCTGATCCTGGATGTCCAGGATCAGAATATCAATATGAAAATGAAATCTTCCTTCGGCACCATGAACGCAGACGTTCCGGCCCAGAAGACAGGGAAGGATATTATGATCGCCTTTAATCCCAAGTTTCTGCTGGATGCCCTGCGGGTCATTGACGACGAAGAGGTGGAGCTGTACATGATGAATCCCAAGTCCCCATGCTTTATACGGGATAAGGAACAGACCTATATTTATCTGATTCTGCCGGTGAATTTCATTGCAGGGTAACCAGCACCCGCTGTGGGCGCCATCTGCACGCCTGCGAAGCCAGTGCTGCCCTATGGCATAAACGAGGTAAAAAATGGAAATAATCAAATTGAGAGACGAATACATCAAGCTTGGCCAGGCCTTAAAGGCTGCCGGTCTCTGTGAGTCCGGAGTGGATGCCAAGCATGCAATCGAACATGGCCAGGTGAAGGTCAACGGAGCCGTGGAGTACCAGCGGGGCAAGAAGCTCCGGGGCGGGGAAGTGGTGACCTATCACGGGGAGACCATCCGGATAGAAGCATGATCATTGAATCCCTGGAACTTAAAAATTACCGTAATTACGACCAGCTACATATAGAATTCAGTCCGGGAACCAATATTTTCTATGGGAACAATGCCCAGGGCAAGACCAACATCCTGGAGGCTGTCTATGTCTGCTGCACCACCAGGTCCCACAGGGGCAGCAAGGACAGGGAGATGATCCATTTTCACCAGGAGGAATCCCATATTAAAATGAACATCCGCAAGAACGGGGTTCCCTACCGGATTGACATGCATTTGAAGAAGAACAGGACCAAGGGGGTAGCCATCAACGGCATCCCCATCCGCAAGGCCAGCGAGCTGTTCGGAATCATCCATGTGGTTTTCTTCTCCCCGGAGGATCTGAACCTGATTAAAAACGGTCCCGCAGACAGACGCCGGTTCGTGGACCTGGAACTGTGCCAGTTAAATAAGCTTTATGTCCATTCACTGGTGTCCTACAATAAGATTCTTATGCAGCGCAATAAGCTTCTGAAGGATCTGGCCTTTAAGCCGGAATATGAGGAAACCCTGGATGTCTATGATATGCAGCTTGCCCAGTACGGGCGGGAGCTGATCGGAAGCCGCAGCCGGTTTATCAGCCAGCTGGGGGAGATCACCAGGGAGATCCATTATCAGCTGTCCGGAGGAAAGGAAGAGCTGCATATTTCCTACGACCCCTGCGCTTCCCAGGAGGAACTGGAGGATGCCATCCGCAGAAGCCGGGTCCAGGACAAGAAACAGAAGGTGACCCTGGTGGGTCCCCACAGGGATGATATCCGTTTCCAGATCGGGGAAGCGGACATCCGCAGATTCGGTTCCCAGGGACAGCAGCGGACCGCGGCCCTTTCTTTAAAGCTGGCGGAGATTGAGCTGGTGAAGCGGACGGTAAAGGACTATCCGGTGCTTCTGTTAGACGACGTTCTGTCAGAGCTTGACGGGGAACGCCAGAACCATCTGCTGGCAGCCATTGACCATATCCAGACCATGATTACCTGTACAGGTCTGGAGGATTTTGTAAATCACTGTTTTCCGGTGAACCAGGTATACCGGGTGGTAGAAGGAACCGTGTCACGGGAGGTAAGAGCAATGAGTCAGGAGGGAATGATAGAATGAGTGCAGAATATGGAGCAGACCAGATCCAGATCCTGGAAGGTCTGGAAGCGGTAAGAAAACGGCCCGGAATGTATATCGGCAGCACCTCATCCAGGGGACTTCACCATCTTGTATATGAGATCGTGGACAATTCCGTGGACGAGGCACTGGCGGGATTTTGTGACCATATCCAGGTTACCATCAACGAGGACAATTCCATTACCGTGGTGGACAATGGCCGGGGAATCCCCATCGGCATCCAGAAGAAGGCCGGGATTCCGGCCGTGGAGGTGGTGTTCACCATTCTCCATGCAGGAGGCAAGTTCGGCGGCGGAGGATACAAGGTATCCGGCGGCCTCCACGGTGTAGGCGCCTCAGTGGTCAATGCCCTGTCCACCTGGCTGGAAGTGCGGATCTACATGGACGGGAAAATTCACCAGCAGCGGTACGAGCGGGGCAAGTCCATGTATTCTTTAAAAGTGGTAGGGGAATGCCCCCCGGACAAACACGGCACAGAGGTTCATTTCCTGCCGGACCCGGAGATCTTCGAAGAGACGGTCTATGACTTCCAGACCCTGCGAATCCGCCTTCAGGAGACGGCATTTCTCACGAAGAATCTGCGGATCACCCTGCGGGACGAACGGGAGGAGAAGCGGGAGAAGACCTTCCACTACGAAGGAGGCATCCAGGAGTTTGTCACCTATCTGAACAAAGGAAAATCCGCCTTGTATGACAAGGTGATCTACTGCGACGGCACCAGGGACAAGGTGTATGTGGAAGTAGCCATGCAGCACAACGACTCCTACACGGAGAATATCTATACCTTTGTCAACAACGTAAATACCCCGGAAGGCGGCACCCATCTGGCCGGGTTCAAGAGTGCCCTGACCAAGACCATCAATGACTATGCCCGGAAGAATAAGCTTCTCAAGGACAATGAGGAGAATCTTTCCGGCGAGGACATCCGGGAGGGACTGACCGCCATCATCAGTGTGAAGATTGAGGAACCCCAGTTCGAAGGCCAGACCAAGCAGAAGCTGGGCAACAGCGAGGCACGGGCAGCAGTGGACAACATTGTCTGCGAACAGCTGACCTACTTCCTGGAGCAGAATCCCGGGGCAGCCAAGACCATCTGCGAGAAATCCGTGCTGGCCCAGCGGGCCCGGGCTGCCGCAAGAAAAGCCAGGGATTTAACCAGAAGAAAGACTGCCCTGGAGAGTATGGCCCTTCCCGGCAAGCTGGCAGACTGCTCCAACAAGGACCCGGAGAAATGCGAGATCTTCATTGTGGAGGGAGATTCCGCAGGAGGCTCTGCCAAGTCGGCCCGGTCCCGTGACACCCAGGCCATTCTGCCTCTCAGGGGAAAGATTCTCAACGTGGAAAAGGCAAGACTGGACAAGATCTATGCCAATGCAGAGATCCGGGCCATGATCACCGCCTTCGGCACAGGGATTCACGATGAATTTGATATCAGCAAGCTCCGCTACCACAAGATCATTATCATGACCGATGCGGATGTGGACGGCGCCCATATCAGTACCCTGATGCTGACCTTCCTGTACCGGTTCATGCCGGAGCTGATCCGCCAGGGCTATGTGTACCTGGCCCAGCCGCCCCTTTACAAGCTGGAGAAGAACCGGAAGATCTGGTATGCATACAGCGACGAGGAGCTGGACGGCATTCTCCGGGAGGTAGGCCGGGACAGCAACAACAAGATTCAGCGCTACAAAGGCCTGGGAGAGATGGACGCGGACCAGCTCTGGGAGACCACCATGGATCCGGAGCGCCGGATTCTTCTGCGGGTGAACATGGACGATGACATTGCCTCGGAACTGGACCTGACCTTTACGACTCTTATGGGAGACCAGGTGGAACCCCGGAGAGAGTTTATTGAGGCCAATGCCAAATATGTGAAAAACTTAGATATTTAGTTGAGATGTGCGGCAATTTGTAGGAAACCGTGTGTTGCAAGCCGGTTTTGTTTGCATAAGCACGGTTTCCTACAAATTGACATAGGCGGAACGCCGGAGGCTTCTTGTTTTCGGTGCTTTTCGAAAACAAGAAGATGCACATCGAAGTTGGCATCTGAATACTGACTTTAGTAAGCGGAGGAAAGAATGGAGCCAAATATTTTTGATAAGGTACATGACATAGATCTGAAATCAACCATGGAGAAATCCTATATTGACTATGCCATGAGTGTAATTGCGTCCCGGGCGCTGCCGGATGTACGGGACGGATTAAAGCCGGTGCAGCGGCGGGTGCTGTATTCCATGATTGAACTGAACAACGGGCCCGACAAGCCGCACAGAAAATGTGCCCGTATCGTAGGTGATACCATGGGTAAATACCACCCACACGGGGACAGTTCCATCTACGGGGCACTGGTAAACATGGCCCAGGAATGGTCTATCCGGTATCCCCTGGTAGACGGCCACGGGAACTTTGGGTCTGTGGACGGGGACGGGGCAGCGGCCATGCGTTATACCGAGGCCAGACTCAGCAAGATCTCCATGGAAATGACGGCGGACTTAAATAAGAACACCGTGGATTTTGTACCCAACTTTGACGAGACCGAGAAGGAGCCGTCCGTGCTTCCTTCCCGTTATCCCAATCTGCTGGTCAACGGTACCACAGGCATTGCCGTAGGCATGGCTACCAATATTCCTCCCCACAACCTGCGGGAAGTGATTAACGCGGTGGTGAAGCTGATCGACAACCGGGTGGAAGGGGACCGGGACACCTCCATGGAGGAAATTCTGGAGATTGTCAAAGGACCCGACTTCCCAACCGGCGCCACCATCATCGGAAAACGGGGAATCGAGGAAGCCTACCGTACCGGCCGTGCCAAGATCAAGGTCCGGGCAGTGACGGATATTGAGACCATGGCCAACGGCAAAAGCCGGATCGTGGTCACGGAGCTTCCTTATCTGGTCAACAAGGCCAGGCTTATTGAGAAAATTGCAGAGCTGGTAAAGGACAAGCGGGTGGACGGCATCACGGATTTGCGGGACGAGTCCAACCGGGAAGGCATGCGGGTGGTCATTGAGCTGCGGCGGGATGTGAACGCCAACATTGTCCTGAACCATCTGTTTAAGCATACCCAGCTCCAGGAAACCTTCGGCGTCAATATGCTGGCCCTGGTCAATAATGAGCCCAAGGTGTTAAACCTTCTGGATGTGTTAAAGCAGTACTTAAAGCACCAGGAAGACGTGGTCACCAGAAGGACAAAATATGACCTGAACAAGGCAGAAGAGCGGGCCCATATTTTGCAGGGACTGCTGATTGCCCTGGACAATATTGACGAGATCATCCGGATCATCCGCGGTTCCAACACCTACCAGATCGCCAAGGTGGTAATGATGGAACGGTTCGGGCTCAGCGATGCCCAGGCCCAGGCCATTGTGGACATGCGTCTGCGTGCTCTCACAGGTCTGGAGCGGGAGCGTCTGGAAAGCGAATACAAAGAGCTGATGGAGCGGATCGGGGAATTGAAAGCCATTCTGGCAGACGAGAAGCTGCTTTTAGGGGTAATCCGGCAGGAGATTCTGGTGATTTCCGACAAGTACGGGGATGACCGCAGGACCTCCATCGGCTTCGATGAAAATGAAATCTCCATGGAGGATCTGATTCCCAACGAAAATACGGTGGTGGCCATGACCAAGCTAGGCTACATCAAGCGCATGAGCGTGGACAATTTCAAGAGCCAGAACCGTGGAGGAAAAGGCATCAAGGGAATGCAGACCATTGACGAGGATTACATTGAGGACCTGATTCTGACCAAAACCCACAATGTGATCATGTTCTTTACCAACAAGGGGCGGGTATACCGGTTAAAGGCTTATGAGATTCCCGACGGCAGCCGTATTTCCAGAGGTACTGCCATTGTGAACCTGCTGCAGCTCCAGCCGGAAGAGAAGATTTCCGCCATTATTCCGGTCCGCAGCTACTGTGACACCGACTTCCTTCTGATGGCCACCCGCGGCGGTATGGTGAAGAAGACACCGATCCGGGAATATGACAATGTCCGGAAGATCGGCCTTCAGGCCATTGTGCTGAAAGAGGGCGACGAGCTGATCGAGGTCAAGGCCACAGACAATACCAAGGATATTTTCCTGGTTACGGAACAGGGCCAGTGTATCCGGTTCCATGAAACCGACGTGCGGGTCACCGGGCGGGTGTCCATGGGTGTCATCGGCATGAAGCTGAATCCGGGGGATTCGGTGGTAGGCATGCAGACCCACACCCAGGGCGAGTGTCTGCTGATCGTGTCCGAAAAGGGAATGGGCAAGCGGACCATGATCGAGGAATTCAAGCCCCAGCTCCGGGGCGGCAAGGGAATCCTCTGTTACAAGATCACCGAGCGCACCGGCAGGATCGTAGGAGCCAAGCTGGTCCACGACGACCATGACGTAATGATCATCACCAACGAAGGCATTATTATCCGTATTGCGGTCAATGAGATCTCTGTCATCGGACGGAACACCTCCGGTGTGATTCTCATGAACATTGATCCCAGCTCCGATGTAAAGGTGGCCAGCATTGCCAAGGTCCGGGACGACGGGGACAAGTCGGAAGGCGACGGAATCGAGGAGCTGACCGGGGAAGATGACGGAGAAGCCGGTGGGAATGAGGAAGCTGCCGCTGATGTGCAGGATGGCGGGAATGGCGCAGGTGTGCAGACCAGTGAATAGGAGAAAACTACATTGAGAACAGTTCAGGTTGAAGAAATCCGCAAAGCAGTCAAAGAAATGTGCATCCAGGCCAACCATTTCCTGTCAGAGGACATGAAAGCCCGCCTGGACCAGGCAGCGGCAGACGAAGCTTCCCCTCTGGGCAGGCAGGTACTGGCCCAGCTCCAGGAAAATCTCAAAATCGCAGGGGAAGACATGATCCCCATCTGCCAGGACACCGGTATGGCGGTAGTATTCTTAAAGGTGGGCCAGGACGTACATCTGGAAGGCGGCGGCCTGACCGACGCGGTGAACCAGGGAGTCCGGGACGGATACGTGGAAGGCTTTCTGCGCAAATCCGTGGTTGGCGACCCCCTGGAACGGGTCAACACAGGGGACAATACGCCTGCCGTGATCCATTATGAAATCGTGGAAGGAGACCAGGTGGAGATCACCCTGGCGCCAAAAGGATTTGGCAGCGAGAACATGAGCCGGGTATTCATGCTGAAACCGGCAGACGGAATCCAGGGGGTTAAGGATGCCATTCTGACAGCCGTCCGGGACGCAGGCCCCAATGCCTGTCCTCCGGTGATGGTAGGAGTAGGGATCGGAGGCACCTTTGAGAAATGCGCCCTTATGGCCAAGCACGCCTTAACCCGGAATCTGGACCAAGAGTCCCCGGTTCCCTATGTGCGGGACCTGGAGAAGGAGATGCTGGAGAAGATCAACAGCCTTGGAATCGGCCCCGGCGGCCTGGGAGGCCGGGTCACGGCCCTGGCCGTAAACATCGAGACCTATCCCACCCATATTGCAGGGCTTCCGGTGGCCGTAAATATCTGCTGCCATGTAAACCGGCACTGCCACAAAGTAATATAATTTAAGGAGGATACGATTCCATGACCCACAAGCTTCATGTTCCGGTAAATAAAGAGGATATCCGTACCTTAAAGGCCGGTGATTACGTCTACCTGACCGGCACCGTCTACACGGCCCGGGATGCCGCCCACAAACGTATGCAGGAGGCTCTGGATGCAGGAAAAGAGCTTCCCTTTGACCTGGCAGGCAATGCAATCTACTACATGGGACCCTCCCCGGCCCGGGAAGGCCGCCCCATCGGCTCCGCCGGCCCCACCACAGCCAGCCGCATGGATAAGTATACCCCGCAGCTTCTGGACTTAGGCTTAGGAGCCATGATCGGCAAAGGAAAGAGAAGCCAGGCAGTGCTGGACGCCATTGTCCGCAACGGCTCCGTATACTTTGCCGCCGTAGGCGGAGCCGGAGCCTTATTGTCAAAAAGAATTCTGTCCTCAGAAGTAATCGCCTACGAAGACTTAGGAACCGAGGCCATCCGCAGGCTGGAAGTGGAAGACTTTCCGGTGGTGGTTGTGGTGGACTGTCAGGGGAATAATTTGTATGAGATGGTGGGAAAATGATCATCATGGAATGACATCCCCGGCGGACAAGGGGCGATTGTCCCCTTGTCCGCCGGGGATGGTGATCACTCTGGTCTTGTTGTTTTGATACGCAGTATTCTGAAAATTGAAAAAATATTTAATTTACCCGTTGACAATTATAGAATTATATGGTACATTACTTTATGCGTCTGGCGGCAATGAAGCCACGGACCGCGATCATATTGGAATAAGGAATTCGGAGAAATACTCAAGAGGCCGAAGAGGCGCCCCTGCTAAGGGTGTAGGTCGGGCAACCGGCGCGAGGGTTCAAATCCCTCTTTCTCCGCTCTCTTTTCCAAATGATTATTTTTTTCACTCAAAACCGAGTCGAAAAATAAAAGAAAAAAGTTGAAAAAAGTTCTTGACAAAAGCTATTCGATATGATAGACTAAACGAGTTGCCGCTGAGAACAGAAGCAACAAGCTGAACCTTGAAAATGAAAGATTGAACAGTGTTTAAAACCCTGAAAACATTCGCATAGGACCATGCCGGAAGGCATGGAACTGTGAAAGAGATTTCAGAAAGAACAAAAACCAAACAGACAGTAAAACGGTTAAAAGATTAGCCAGAAGTTAGTCTCTAACCGGGATTGCAAAACTTTTATTTGAGAGTTTGATCCTGGCTCAGGATGAACGCTGGCGGCGTGCCTAACACATGCAAGTCGAGCGAAGCATTTAACATGAAGTTTTCGGACGGAATGTTATCTGACTGAGCGGCGGACGGGTGAGTAACGCGTG
>CAJTOV010000064.1 GCA_910577765.1 uncultured Lachnospiraceae bacterium | reverse complement strand
CCACATCGGGCGAACGCCCGATGCTTCTTGTCCGGCATAGCCGGACAAGAAGATGTCTCCCCCCACCGTGGACTGTAACTCTCAATATCCGGCCAGCCAGATGCTGGCCGCCACCCCGGCTGCCGTGGCAATCAGAGCGCCGGGAACCGTATATCGGGTCCTGGTTACCTGGACGGAACCGAAATAAATACTGATACAGTAAAATACGGTTTCCGTGCAGCTCATCATGACGGAACCGGCCATTCCCAGAAAGGAATCCGGGCCGTATTTTCCGAACAGGTCCAGCAGTAATCCGGTTGCTGCCGAATTGGATACCAGCCGGACCAGAGTCAGGGGCACCAGCTCTGCCGGAAGATGAAGCAATTCTGCCGGGACAGCCAGAAGGTCTGCCAGAACTTCCAGGAGGCCGGAAGCACGCAGAACTCCCACCGCGGTCATCAGGCCGACCAGGGTAGGCAGCACCTCTGCCACGGCTTTCATACCGTCTCTGGCCCCATCCAGAAAATCATCAAACACAGGACGTTTCCCCAGAACGCCCATGCCCACCATGCCGAAAATGACCAGGGGAACGATCATCCGGGAAATCCAGACCATCATAGATTTTTCCCCCTCCATACGTCCATGGCCTTGCAGAACACCACAGCCGCCAGGGTGGAGCAGGCCGTAGCCGCCAGGGCCGGACCCAGCACAGCCATGGGATTCTCCGAGCCGTACTGGGCCCGGTAGGCCACCATGGTAATGGGCACAAGCTGCAACGAAGAAATATTCAGAATCAGGAAGGTGCACATGGAATCCGTGGCCCTTTCCCCTGCCGTTTTCATCTTCTTCATGGCCTCCAGCCCGGCCGGTGTGGCTGCCATGCCCAGTCCCAGCATGTTAGCCGTCATATTGACCGCAATGGGCTTTAAGGCCGGATGGTCCCCGGGCAGGTCCGGGAAGAGAAAATGCAGCACCGGGGCCATTTTCCCGGACAGCCAGTCCAGAACCCCGGCCCGGTTGCCCACCTCCAGGATTCCGCTCCAGAAAGACATGATTCCCAGCATAGTAAGACCCAGGGTCACCGCATCCTTCGCAGAATCCAACAGCCCCTGGGTCACCCCCTCCAGGCTGCCTGTTACCATCCCCCAGAACAAACCTGCCAGAATCATGAAACTCCAAAGATAATTCAGCAATGCCGTTTTCCTCCCAGACCTTCTGATGTACTCCCGGAGTCTCACAAAATCCGGCATGGCCGGACTCCGGGATACATTCTTTACAACCAGTCTATGGACAGAAAACCATCTTTATGCAAGGATCTCCATTACCCTTAAGCCCCCACCAGGGCCTCCATTACCTGCTCCACCGTCTCAATCCGGTCTGCCCGGTAAGCATTGCTTCCGCAGAACAGAAGGGCATGGTCCAGATCCCCCTCCGCCGCATTGGACAGCGCCCGGGTGATACAGTAAGGAATATTCTTTGGATCACAATGCTCCAGACACTGGTAACAGTGCCGGATCTCCGCCTTGTGCTCCGCCACATACTCCAGAAACTTATTTCGGATGGCCCGCCCCGGCATTCCCACCGGACTTTTGGTAATCACAATATCTTCTTTCCTGGCATCTATATAAGCCTGCTTGTAGCTCATGGGCGCGTCGCACTCCTGGGTGGTAACGAACCGGGTAGCCACCTGCACCCCGTCGGCCCCTAAGTCCATGGCATGCTCCACATCCTCCCGGTCATAGATTCCGCCGGCCACCACCACCGGAATATGCTGACTGTACTTGTCCCCGTACTCCTTCACCACACCCATGATTTCCCGGATCTCCCGGTCATAGGAAGCCTGGTCATAGGTATCGGGAACATTTTCCGTGTCAGCACCGTACTCTGCCAGCTGCTCCCTGGAAAATCCCAGATGCCCTCCGGCCAGAGGCCCCTCAATCACCACCAGATCCGGCACCCGGCCAAACTTCCGGTCCCACATCCTGCAGATCACCAGAGCCGACTTGGCCGTGGACACAATAGGCGCAATCCGTGTCTTCGTTCCCTTGACAAACTCCGGCAGGGACACCGGAAGTCCTGCTCCGGAGATGATCAGGTCCGCACCGGCCTTCACCGCCTCCTTTACATACAGGGCATAATTCTTTGTGGCCACCATGATGTTAAAGCCCAGAATCCCCTTGGGCGCCAGAGCTCTGGCCTTGTCAAACTCCGTCTTAATAGCCCGCAGATTGGCCTCCAGGGGCGCCTTTAAAAAGTCAGGGTCCCGGAAACCGATCTGGGCCGTGGAAATGATCCCGATCCCTCCGGCTTTCGCCACAGCGCCGGCCAGGGAAGATAGGCTGATGCCCACTCCCATGCCGCCCTGAATTACCGGACGCTCCGCCTTCAAGTCACCAATTACCAGTGGTTTAAATATACTCATAATCCTCTCCTGCCGCTCTCCGCCGGAGCCGGCTCCGGCTATCCATCCTGATCTCCGGGACACTTCCGCATCCGGTTACCGCTTCCGTTCCAACATCAGATTCCCCGGAACCTCTGGTACCGCTGCTCCCGGATCTCTTCCCCGGTCATACCTCTGAACCGGTCAAAAAATTCTTCCATATAAAGGTCCATATCCGCCACCAGCTCCGGAATCGTATCGGCGCAGGCAGGCTCCTCTTCGGGAATCACCCGCTCGATCAGTCCCTGGCTGTAAAGGTCCGCTGCCGTAATCTTCATCACCTTGGCCGCATCCGCTGCTTTCCGGCTGTCCTTCCACAGAATGGAAGCGAATCCCTCCGGCGACAGAATGGAGTAGATGGCATTTTCCAGCATCCACACCTCATTGGCAACTGCCATGGCCAGGGCACCGCCGCTGCCACCCTCCCCGATGACAATGGACAGCACCGGAACCGTCATGGCAGACATTTCGAACAGGTTGCGGGCAATGGCCTCGCCCTGGCCCCGCTCCTCTGCCTCCAGCCCGCAGAAAGCTCCCGGCGTATCCACGAAACACACCACCGGACGCCCGAAATCCTCTGCCTGTTTCATAAGCCGCAGAGCCTTCCGGTACCCGTCCGGGGACGGCATTCCAAAATTGCGCTTAATGTTTTCCTTGGTATTTCTGCCCTTCTGCTGGCCGATAACCGTTACCGGCATCCCGTGGAAGGTGGCAATGCCGCCTACAATGGCCCCGTCATCACCAAAATACCGGTCTCCGTGAAACTCCATAAAATCATCAAACAGAATCTCTATATAATCCATGGCCACAGGCCGGTCCGCCTTCCGGGACAAAAGCACCGTATCCCAGGCAGTCCTGTCTGAATCGGACCAGCCTTTACCTGCCTTGCGGCCGGAATTCTTCCCGGCTGCACAAGATCTGTCTGCGGCACGGCCGGCCACGCCTGCTGCCGCTTCCGCACCAGCACTTCCGGCAGCGTCCGCCGCCATTCCCGCTTCCGCACCAGCACTTCCGGCCATGCCTGCTGCCGTTCCTGCATCTGCCGCCGTCTTCCCATGCATCCGCAATATATCCGCCAGCACCTGCCGCTGTTCACTGCGTTTTACAATCTTATCCACAAACCCGTGCTCCAGCAGAAACTCCGCCCGCTGGAACCCTTCCGGCAGCTTCTGGCCAATGGTCTGCTCGATGACCCTGGGACCGGCAAACCCGATCAGGGCTCCCGGCTCTGCCAGAATAATATCCCCCAGCATGGCAAAGCTGGCCGTGACACCTCCCGTAGTCGGATCGGTCAGCACCGAGATAAACAACTGCCCTGCCTCATGGTGCCGCTTCAGTGCAGCCGAAGTCTTGGCCATCTGCATCAGGGACACGATCCCCTCCTGCATTCTGGCCCCGCCGGAGCAGGCATAGATAATCACCGGAAGCTTCTCCCTGGTCGCCCGCTCCACCATATACGTGATCTTCTCTCCCACCACATGGCCCATGCTGCTCATAAAGAACCGGGCATCGCAGACACCTACAGCCGCCTCATATCCCTGAATCCGCCCCTTTCCGGTGACAACGGCCTCGTTAAGCCCTGTCTTCTCCCTGGTTGCCAGCACCTTCTTCTCATAACCAGGAAAATCCAGGGGATTGGAAAACTCCATCTCCTGGTTCCACTCTTCAAAGGTTCCCTCGTCCAGAAGCATTTTCACCCTCCGGTAGGCATGGACACGGAAATAGCCCTCGCACTTGGGACAGACATAGAGATTGCTCTTCACATCCTCCACATAGATGGGCTGGCCGCATTTGTTGCACTTCTTCCAGAGCCCTTCCGGAATGTTGGGCTCCTCAGACTTCTTCTTAGCCTGATACTTGGTATCTATGATGGTATATGTCTTCTTGAACATATCTCTGATCATAATAATTCCCCCTTACGCCGCTATCCTGCAACAGCCCAGGCAGCTCCTGGACTGTTTACGCCATTTTCACAAACCGTTGACGATTTACGCCATATCCGGGACACAGCCCCATGCCTGGAAAATCCCTATCCATGATACTCCGGGAAATACGTAGGAATAAAATGGGTATCCGTATCCCCGTTCCGGTAAGCCGGATGATTGAGAATCTCATACTGGAAATCCAGATTGGTATCAATTCCCTCAATAATCACTTCCCCCAGCATGCTGCGCATCCGGGCAATGGCCTCCTCCCGGTCCTTCCCATGGACGATAATCTTCATCAGCATGGAATCATAATTGGCCGGAACCTTGTAATCATTGTAAATGTGGGTATCGATCCGCACCCCGAAGCCTCCGGGAAGATGCAGGTTGGTAATGGTACCCGGACAAGGCATAAAGTTCTTTGCCGGGTTCTCCGCATTGATCCTGCACTCAATGGCATGGCCGAAAATGCACACGTCCTTCTGCTGCACACTGAGAGGCTCCCCGGCTGCCACCCGGATCTGTTCCTTGATTAAGTCCAGGCCGCTGACTGCCTCGGTCACCGGATGCTCCACCTGGATTCTGGTATTCATTTCCATAAAATAGAAATTCTTGTTCTTGTCCAGAAGAAACTCAATGGTGCCTGCATTTTCATAGCCCACAGCCTTTGCGGCCCGCACCGCGGTCTCCCCCATTTTCCGTCTCAGTTCCTCGGAAATGGCTACGGACGGGGATTCTTCCAGCACCTTCTGGTGCCGCCGCTGGATGGAGCAGTCACGCTCCCCCAAGTGGACCACATTTCCGTACCGGTCCGCCATGATCTGGAACTCAATGTGGCGGGGCTTCTCAATGTACCGCTCCAGGTACATGGTATCGTCGGAAAATCCCTTTACCGACTCCATCTGGGCATTCTGGAAATTGGACTCAAAATCTTCCTCCCCATAGGAAATCCGCATACCCTTGCCGCCGCCGCCGGAGGAAGCCTTGATCATCACCGGGAACCCGATGGACCTTGCAAGCTCTAAGGCCTCTGCCGCCGTATGGACAGCCTCCCGGCCTCCCGGCACCACCGGAACCCCTGCGTCGATCATGGTCTTGCGGGCCTCGGACTTGTTGCCCATGCGGCTGATAATCTCCGCAGAAGGGCCGATAAATGTAATGTTGCACCGGGCACACATCTCCGCGAACCTGGCATTTTCCGACAGGAATCCAAAGCCCGGATGAATGGCCTCGGCCTTCATGGCTACCGTGGCAGACAGAATCCGCTCCATGTCCAGATAGCTCTGGGAAGAGGCAGCCGGGCCGATGCAGATCGCCTCGTCTGCCAGCAGGGTGTGCAGGCTCTCCCGGTCTGCCTCCGAATATACCGCAACCGTCTTGATGCCCATTTCCCGGCATGCACGGATAATCCGCACCGCAATCTCGCCGCGGTTGGCAATTAAAATCTTATCAAACATGGATATTTTCCTCACGATCCGATCATAAAGGTTAACTCCGCAGACACGGCTACCTTGCCGTCCTGGTTGGTGGCAACTGCCCTGCCTACTCCTACCGGCCCTTTCTGGCGGATGATCTCGCACTCCAGACGCAGCCGGTCTCCGGGCACTACCTTCTGTTTGAACTTGCACTTGTCAATGGCTCCGAAGTAAGCGGTCTTTCCCCTGTTGGCTTCCACGCTTAAGATGGCCACCGCCCCTACCTGGGCCAGGGCCTCCACCATCAGGACCCCCGGCATCACCGGCTCCTGGGGAAAATGCCCGTTGAACTGGGGCTCATTGTAGGTCACTGATTTATATCCCACAGCCCGCACACCCGGTTCCAGCTCCTCGATACAGTCAATCAGCAGAAACGGATGACGGTGGGGGATGATTTCCTGAATTTCCTTGATTCCCATTTTCATTACTGTTTGTCTCCTTTAGCTCAGCTTCGTTAAGTGTTCACAGTAGCCGGACTTCTAACCTCATGCTTCGCCTTTGGCTCGCATTCGCTAAGTAGTCCGGCAGACGTTCTCACTAAACTCACCTTTCGCCTTCGGCTCGGGTTCGTTAAGTGTTCACAGTCACTTAATCCGGAACAGTGGCTGGCCGAATTCTACTACTTCCTCATTCTTAATGAGAACGGCCTCCACTACGCCGTCGTACTCGCTTTCGATTTCATTCATCAGCTTCATGGCTTCGATGATCCCAAGGACCTGGCCTTTTTTGACCACGTCGCCTACCTGGACGAAGGGGTCTGCATCCGGGGCGGAAGCGCTGTAGAAGGTTCCCACCAGCGGGGATACCACTACCTTGTCGGAACCGATATCCACGGATTCTTCACCGGCTCCCTCTGCCGGGGCTCCGTTTACCTCGCCCTGGCCCGGAAGTACCAGTCCCCTGGCTCCGGCCCCAAGATCCGTTACCTGGGGCATGGCCACTGCCACCGGACTTACCACCGGTGCGGCCGGCTGGGAAATCACCACCGGCGTTACCGGCGCCTGCTGGGCCACATTTTTCTTCTTTTTCTTCTTGAGAACCAGCTTCTGGTCCCCTTCCTCATATTCAAAGCTGGTCAGGCCATTGTCAGATACAGCCTGGATCAGGGTTACAATCTCTTCTATTGTCATGGCACGGACTCCTCTTAATCACAATATTTTTATGGGACGGCCCGGATACTGCCGGAACCGTCCCCCGGACTGTCTCAACGGTTGTACTTTTTCACCAGCAGACTGGCATTATGTCCGCCGAATCCCAGGGAATTGCTGACCGCGCAGTTGACCTCCATGTCCACACCCTGTCCCTTGGTGTAATCCAGGTCGCACTCAGGATCATCTATCTCCAGACCTGCCGTGGCATGGACAAATCCTTCTTCAATGGACTTGACGCAGGCAATAAACTCTACCCCGCCTGCTGCTCCCAGCAGATGGCCCACCATGGATTTGGTGGAATTGATCTTCACCTTGCAGGCATGGTCACCCAGTACCAGCTTGATGGCCTTGGTCTCAAACAGGTCATTGTGGTGGGTGCTGGTGCCGTGGGCATTGATATAATCCACATCCTCCGGCTTCATGCCTGCATCTGCAATAGCCACCTCCATGGCCTTTGCCGCGCCGCTGCCGTCCTCCGCCGGGGAGGTAATATGGAACGCATCGCAGGTAGCGCCGTATCCGCCTACCTCCGCATAGATCTTTGCCCCACGGGCCAGGGCATGCTCCAGGGACTCAAGAACTACTACCCCTGCCCCCTCGCCCATGATAAATCCGTTACGCTCCTTGTCAAAGGGAATGGATGCCCGGGCCGGGTCATCTACGGTATTTAACGCTGTCAGGGCCGTAAATCCGGCTACGCCGATGGGAGTAATGCTGGCCTCCGCACCGCCGGCCACCATCACGTCCGCCTCCCCATACTGGATGGAGCGGAACGCCTCACCGATGCTGTGGGTGCCTGTGGCGCAGGCGGTTACCACATTGATGCATTTGCCTTTCAGACCAAACTGGATGGCCACATTGCCTGCTGCCATGTTACTGATCATCAGGGGAACCAGCAGAGGATTGATGCGTCCCGGTCCCTTTTCCAGAAGCTTCTTATGCTCCCGCTCCAGGGCCTGGAGGCTTCCGATGCCGGAGCCCACACTGACACCTACCCGGAAGGGATCTTCCTTCTCCATGTCAATGCCTGCGTCCTCTAAAGCCTCCTTAGTAGCTGCCACCGCGAACTGACAGAACTGTTCCATACGCTTGGCTGCCTTGGGGTCCATGTACTGTTTTGCGTCGAAGCCCTTGACCTCCGCCGCCAGCTTGGCCTTGTAATCAGCCGTGTCAAAATATGTGATCGGCCCGATGCCAACCTTCTTCTCCTTCAGTCCCTTCCAGAACTCCTCCACCGTATTGCCGATGGGGGTGATCGCTCCCATTCCGGTCACAACAACTCTTCTGCTCATATTATCCATCTCCTTGTTGCCATTTCAATCAGTTACTTTCCGTTGAAACTGCTTATGCATGCAAAAGCGTGCCTGCAACACAGTTTCTCACATGTTACGGCGCCCTTCATTCTGGGTTCCTACATGGCCATTCCGCCGTCCACGCAGATTACCTGGCCGGTGATGTATCCGGCCTCCTCCGATGCCAGGAATGCCACTATATTGGCAATATCCTTTGTGGAGCCGAAATGCTTCATGGGAATCTGCTCCGTGGCGGCTGCCTTCACCGCATCCGGCAGCACCTCGGTCATCTCCGTGTCAATGAATCCCGGCGCCACCGCGTTGGAAGTGATACCCCGGCTGGCCAGCTCCCTGGCCACAGACTTGGTGATGCCGATGATCCCTGCCTTGGAAGCACAGTAATTGGCCTGGCCCGCATTTCCCATGACTCCGGACACGGAAGAGATATTGATGATCCTTCCGCTCTTCTGCTTTAACATCTGCCGGGAAATATGTCTGATACAGTTAAATGCACCCTTCAGATTGGTGTTCAGCACTGCATCAAAATCCTCCTCGCTCATCTTCATCAGAAGATTGTCCCGGGTAATCCCGGCGTTGTTTACCAGAATATCCACCCGGCCATATTTCTTCACCACATATTCCATCAGGCCTGCTGCCGCACCGAAATCGGATACATTGCACTGCACTGCCTCCCCCCGGCCCCCGGCTGCCTCAATCTCCTTTACCACCTCATCGGCTTTGGCTGCGGAACCATTGTAATTGACAATCACCACGGCCCCCTTAGCGGCCAGGGTCAGAGCGATCTCCCGCCCGATTCCACGGCTTGCGCCTGTCACTACTGCAATTCTGTCTGTCAGCATATCTACTCCTTTTCAAGCTGCGCGGGTCCGCGCAGACCTACAGCTGCGCAACTACATAGCAGCTTCGCTGCTATGGCATCCGCCCATTCCGAATCGCCTTTGGCGATGGGCCGAATGCCTGCTTCCGCTACGTATTCCTACGGTCTGCGCGGGTCCGCGCAGACCTACAGCTGCGCAACTACCTTATCCACATCTTCCAGCTTCTCTATATTCAGGACCTTGGCGGTCCGGTCAATCTTCCTCATGAATCCGGCCAGGGTCTTCCCGGGCCCGATCTCGATAAAGGTGTCCACCCCGTCAGCCAGCATGGTCTCCACACTCTGCTGCCAGCGGACCGAAGAAGACACCTGCTTCATCAGGAGCGGCTTCACATCCCCGGCGTCTGTCACATAGGCAGCGGTGACATTTGCCACATAAGGAATCACCGGTGTATGTACCTCCACATGCTCCAGCACCTGTCCCAGCTTCTCACCGGCGCCGGTCAGCATCCGGGAATGGAAGGGGCCGCTGACGTTGAGCATTACCGTGCGCTTGGCACCTGCCTCCTTCAGCTTCCCGCAGGCCTCCTCCACCACTTCCTTTTTACCGGAAATGACGATCTGTCCGGGACAGTTGTAATTGGCGATCTGCACCCCGTCCATATCTGCGATCACTGCCTCAATGGCCGCCGCATCCATGGCCAGAACAGCCGCCATGGCTCCCTGTCCCGCAGGAACCTCCTCCTGCATCAGGATGCCCCTCTGCCTCACCGTGGCAATGGCATCTGCCTCACTGATGACACCAGCCGCATAGAGCGCACAATATTCACCCAGGCTCAGCCCCGCGGCCACATCCGGCTTCACGCCTCTGCTCTCCAGAACCTTGGTCATGGCGATGCTGGCAGTGACCATGGCCGCCTGCGTATACTCTGTAATATCCAGTCTGTCATTCTCCGTAAAGCACAGCTCCGGCATAGAAAATCCCAGCAGCTTTGTAGCCAGGTCAAAGACCTGCTTTCCCAGCTCCGTCTGCTCATAAAAATCCTTCCCCATACCACAGACCTGTGCTCCCTGTCCCGGGTAAATAAATGCGATCCTGCTCATGTTCCCTACTCCTTCTTCTTTCGCCGGTTTCCCGGCACCTTACCGTCCCAGCAGCTTTCCTGCCTGCTCCATCATTTCGTCGATCATTTCTTTGCAGGTCTGCTCCCTGCTGACCATCCCCGCGATCTGTCCGGCCATTACCGTTCCCGTGGCCACGTCTCCCTCCTGGACTGCCTTGCGCAAAGCGCCCAGGGTCATATATTCCAGCTCCTCAAAGGGTGTCCCCTGATTCTCCAGCTTAATGTACTCCCGGGTCATCTGGTTGCGCAGACAGCGGATGGGATGGCCATGGCTCCTGCCGGTAACCGTGGAATCAATATCCTTGGCTTTCAGCACCCGGTCCTTATAATTCTGGTGGATCACACACTCCTTTGCCACCAGGAAACGGGTTCCCATCTGGACCGCCTCGGCCCCCAGCATAAATGCCGCCGCAATCCCTCTGCCGTCAGCGATTCCGCCTGCGGCAATCACCGGAATCGAAACCGCGTCCGCCACCTGGGGCACCAGGGTCATGGTCGTAGCTTCTCCGATATGACCGCCGGACTCGGTTCCCTCAGCTACAACCGCATCGGCGCCGCTGCGCTCCATCCGTCTGGCCAGGGCCACGGAAGCCACCACCGGAATCACCCGGATTCCCGCGGCCTTCCACATTTCCATATACTTCTCCGGATTCCCGGCGCCGGTGGTCACCACTTTGACGCCTTCCTCCACCACTACCTTTGCCACATCATCCGCATAAGGACTCATCAGCATCACATTGACACCAAAAGGCTTATCCGTCACTTCCTTGACCTTCCGGATATAATCCCGGACAACCTCCCCCGGTGCATTGGCCCCGCCGATCAGTCCCAGACCACCTGCCTGGGACACAGCCGCTGCCAGATGATTCTCCGCCACCCAGGCCATCCCTCCCTGGATAATCGGATGTTCAATCCCTAAAAGCTCTGTAATTCTTGTCTTCATACATTCCTCCAAAATACACCGCTGTCCGCGGCAGGCCAGATGCCGGAGGCCCCGGCCATTCTCTGCGGCTGCCCCGGCAGGCCCACAGACCTGTCTGAACCCTTACGCCTCTACACCCTTGTCCTTCAGATAGTTCATGACCGCACCTACAGTCAGAAGCTCCTGCAGATCCTCAGACGGAATCTCCACGGAATACTCATCCTCCAGAGCCATCACCAGCTCAAACAGATCCAGGGAATCCGCGCCCAGATCATCCTTGAAGGAAGAATTCTCATCAATGCTGTCTGCATCCACACTTAACTGCTCCGCAATAATCTCTTTCATTTTCTCTAACATGGCTTTTTCTCCTTTATCTTTTATAATATTTTTTTCATCTATATCATATCCGCGGACCCTGGGGCCCACGGACAGACACTCCTTTCCGGTACACTGCCAGCCATAACCGGGAAAACCGAAATCCCGCGGCCTATCCCGGCATTACCACTCAATCAGCGCAGCCCCCCAGGTCAGTCCTGCACCGAACCCGGCAATGACGATCTTATCGCCCCGCTCCAGCTTCCCGGCCCGGTTCAGATCATCCAGAAGGGTAGGCACTGTGGCCCCGGACGTATTGCCGTACCGGTCCATATTCATGGGGAACTTCTCCATAGGCTGTTTCAGCCGTTTGGCCGCTGCCTCCACGATCCGGTAGTTGGCCTGGTGCAGGACAAAATACCGGACCTCATCCATAGATACCTGGGCTTCCTGAAGCACCTGGTTCACACACTCCGGCACCTTCTTCACCGCGAACTTAAAGACCTCCTGGCCGTCCATGTACATGTATCCTATCTCCGGCGTCCGGCCGTTGACAAAATTCCCCGTGGTCCTGGCCACACAGGAAAGCACCGGTCCCTTCACCCCGTCAGAGCCCATGGTCATATGTACCAGGCCCCCTTCCTCCGCCCGGACCACAGCCGCACCGGCTGCATCCCCGAACAGCACGCAGGTGCCCCGGTCTGACCAGTCTGTCAGCTTGCTTAGGCAGTCCGCGCCGATCACCAGCCCGGTCTTATAGATGCCCGCCCTCATAAACCCATACACTGTGTTCATTCCGAAAATGAACCCGGAACAGGCAGCACTGATGTCAAAAGCCACCGCATTCACCGCCCCGATGGCTGCCTGGACCTCGCAGGCCCCTGCCGGGAAACAGTTGTCCGGGGAAGAAGTAGCCAGAAGGATAATATCCAGATCCTCCGCCTTCACCCCCGCATCCTCCAGAGCCCTCTTTGCCGCTTCCGCTGCCATGTGGGACGTCCCTTCTTCCACAGCCAGCCGCCGCTCCCGTATTCCCGTCCTGCTGACAATCCACTCGTCCGACGTGTCCACAATCTCCGCTAAATCCGCATTTCTAACAACCCTCTCCGGCACATAGGAGCCGGTCCCAATGATCCTTGCTGTCATAATCTCTTCCTTAAGAACTGCCCTGAATTTTATTTTAATTTTCAAATGTTTTGAATATCAAACTATTCGTTCCTATTCTAATGAAAGAACCAGAATTTGTCAAGCAATTTTTGCCGACAAATTCTGGTCCCAGGTATGGATTGGTAACAGTTCAAGGGGTATCTGAACTGTTACTGGATTGTGACGGTTCAGCACATGTCCCCGCTTAAAACGCGTCCGAAAATCCGTTTTTACAAAATCGTTCAATTTTACAAGTATGACGCTTACTATTCGCATGATAGCTGATTCCCACCAGAAGAATATCCCCGCCATAATCCGCCACCCCTTCCTCATCCATATTTAATGTCCGCTCCAGAAGCTGGTCCGAATCCCGGACCAGTTTCGCAACCTCCTTGTGCCTTCCGGTAACCACAGCCCGGATAAACTCCTGACGCACCTCCTCATTGGGAATGGACACGGTTTTATCCATGGAACTGTATGCCAGATATCCCAGATGAACCAGAAGAGTCAGCACATCATCCCTCTGCCGGATACTGGTCATATCATTCTGAAAGGTTCCCACATCCAGACGGATTCCGGCACCGTGTTCCCGATCTCTGCGGCAATGGAAATAAACCAGGTAATATCCAGATAGATCACATCATACTGGTTCAAATGCTTGCGGAAGGACGCATCCCCTGCGATCTTATAACCCTCAAACAGTGCCTGGGAATCACAGCTTCTGTCATAATATGCACACAGCATCTGGGCTGCATAAGACTTTCCGAAACGGCGGGGCCGGCTCACACAGGTAAGCTTATCACTGGTTCCCAGCGTCTGGTTGATAAATGCAATCATCTCTGTCTTATCCACATAAATCCCGCTGGTCATAGTCCGGAATCCCGCATTGCCAATATTCAGATAATTTCCCATAAGCCCCTCCGTTTCCATCCCTGTTTATAAGCGTTCGATCCTGTCTGAACTGCCTCACACCTGCAGCGCCCGGTACACATCCCGCTTCCCCATCCCCCGGTCCCTGGCCACCAGCTTCATGGCCTCCTTCCGGTCCACCCCCTGGGATAAGTAAAGCTCCATATGCTCCTCCAGGCTCATCTCCTCCCAGGACCGCTGCCGCTCCTGCCGGATTTCCTCCACACTGCGGCCCTCAATCACCAGCACATACTCCCCCCTGGGCTCCTGGTCCCCGAAATGTTCCAGGGCCCCGGCCAGGGTCATGGCCTGCACCTGCTCATACCGTTTGGTCAGCTCCCGGCACAGCCGCACCTGCCGCTGCCCGCCCAGAGCCTCTGCCAGCTCCCCCAGGGTATTCACCAGGTGATGGGGCGCCTCATAGACCACAATGGTCCTGGTTTCCCTTTTCAGTTCCTCCAGAATCCACTGCCGCTCCTTCTTATTATGTGGAAGAAATGCCTCGAAACAGAACCTTCTTGTGGATAACCCGGACAAAGTCAGGGCCGTGACGCAGGCCGCAGGCCCCGGCAGACTGGTTACCCCAATCCCTGCTTCATAACACTGCCGTACCAGCTCCTCCCCCGGGTCCGAGATCCCAGGCGTCCCTGCATCCGTCACCAGAGCCACCTTCCGCCCCTGCCCCATCTGCTCCACCAGATACCGGGCCTTGTCATACTTGTTATACTCATGATAACTGGTCATGGGAGTCCGGATATCAAAATGATTCAGCAGCCGGAGACTGTTCCTGGTATCCTCCGCCGCGATCAGGTCCACCTCTTTTAAAACCCGCAGAACCCGCAGGGTAATATCCTCCAGGTTGCCGATGGGAGTCGCACAAAGGTACAGCATTCCCTCTCCCATAATTTTCCTGTTCCTGTCACCTGTATCCGGCATCTTCCTTCCCTCCCATTTCTGCAAATAAGCATGCCTGCAACACGCTTTCTTATATGATTTGCTGCCCGGCTGACTGGTATCTGAATTCAATAACCATACGTGGTAACAATCTCTTCCGAGTACACTCCAGGCTCCCGGAATACAATTACCGGCGCCTCCACCTTCATCATGGCGCCCCCGCCCCGGACCGCTTCCAGAAGTACCATGTTGGCCTCCCGGTCCGCATATGGATGAACCATTTTCATCCGTTTCGGCTCCAGCCGGTACCGCTGGAACACCGCCATAATCTCCGCCAGCCGCCTGGGCCTGTGAACCAGATAGAACCGGCCTCCGGGCTTTAACACAGCCGCTGCCTCCCGCACCACATCCTCCAGGCAGCACAGCACCTCATGGCGGGCAATGGCCTTGGGAAGCTCCGGGTTCTTAAGCCCATGCCGGTCATTCATATAAGGCGGATTGGAAGTCACCACATCAAAAGAAGCCCTGCCGAATATCCGGCTGGCTTCCTTTATATCTCCCTGTACGATGGATACCCGCTGCCCCAGCCCATTCAGCTTAACACTGCGCTGCGCCATATCCGCCACCTGCTCCTGGATCTCCAGTCCCGTAAAATGCTCCCCTTTTGTCTTTGCCTCCAGAAGGATGGGAATAATCCCGGTACCTGTTCCCAGGTCCAGCACCCGCTCCCCCCGCCTGGCCCTGGCAAAGCCCGACAAAAGAACCGCATCCATGCCAAAACAGAACCCGTCCCGCTTCTGGATAATCCGGTAACCGTTCCGCTGCAAATCATCCACCCGCTCGTCAGCCCTAACCAGGCCGGGAGACACGCCACCGGCCTTTTCCGGCTGTTTTCCTCCGGCCCCGCCGCCAGTCTCTTCCGGCTGCCCGCTCCCGGCCCGGACGCCGCCAGTCTCTCCCGGCTGCTCTCCCCCAGGGCAGCCGCCGCCGGCCTCCCGCCGGCTCTCTATCCTACTCATCCAGTTTCGACTTCCCTTCCTTGCGCTCCAGGGCCTCCAGCTTCTTAAGCTCGCTGTCATCCACATTGACCTTGCCCTTTTTCCGCCTGGGACGGAATTTCAGCTGGTCCACCTTGTACTCCCGGATCTCCTTCTCATCCTTGTCCACCACCACGACCACCTTCACAAGCTGCCGCAGCACACTGACACTGTGAACCTCACCCTTAAGCCCGTCGTCGGTGGTCACATAATCCCCCACCCCCGGAAGCTTGCTGTTAAGATACTCGTAAGTCTCCTCCTCATTTTTCAGGCAGCACATAAGCCTGCCGCAGACCCCGGAAATCTTGGTAGGATTCAGAGACAGATTCTGCTCCTTGGCCATCTTAATGGACACCGGAATAAACTCCGACAGATAGGAATGGCAGCACAGCGCCCGTCCGCAGATGCCGATGCCCCCCACGATCTTGGTCTCATCCCGGACCCCCACCTGCCGCAGCTCAATCCGCGTCTTAAATACAGACGCCAGGTCCTTTACCAGCTCCCGGAAATCAATCCGCCCGTCCGCAGTAAAATAAAACAGAATCTTGTTGTTGTCAAAAGTATACTCCACATCAATCAGCTTCATTTCCAGCTCATGCTTGCGGATCTTCTCCTGACAGATGCGGAAAGCGTCCTTTTCCTTCTTATGGTTCAGCCGCTCCCGCTCATGGTCCTCGCTGGTAGCCATGCGGATCACCGATTTCAAAGGCTGGACCACCTTGTTGTCCTCCACCTCCCGGTTCCCCAGCACCACATACCCGTACTCGATTCCCCTGGCCGTCTCCACGATCACGTGGTCCCCGGTCTTAATATTCAGCTTTCCCGGCGCGAAATAATAGATCTTCCCCGCATTCCGGAAACGCACACCAATAATCTTAACCATACATATCTCCAGTCCGCTGCCATCCGGCAGTCAATGCTATCAGTTTTCCTTCATCACAAGAAGCATCAGCTCCATGGCCAGCTCCATATTCACATTGGCATTCAGCCGGACCTTGGCCTTGTCAATGGCCTCCAGAATCCGCTTCAGCCCGTCATAGGAGCTTCTGTCACTGATCTCCTTGAACTTTCCATACTCATCCTTAAAAATCAGCAGATTGATATCCGTAGTCACCTTATAAAGCAGCACATCCCGGTACCACATCAGCATAAAATCCAGAACCTCCTGGATGTCCACCGAATCCTCTTTCAGTTTCCGTATATAATCCAGCAGCTCCGAAATATCCATATCCCGGATGTGTTTCAGAAGATGCAGAACCTCCTGGTACATATTCCGGAAATCCTCCGACGACGCAATCTGCACCGCTTTCCCCAGATTCCCCCTGGCAAAAGCCGCATATATATCCGCTTCCCCCTCGGCTACTCCCAGATTCCCCGTAAGGTAACCACGCACCACCGAATCCCGCAGCGGCTTTAACTTAAGCTGCACACACCGGGAAAGAATCGTAGGAAGAAATGACTCCTGGCTGTCAGCCAGCAGCAGAATCACCACATAAGACGGCGGCTCCTCCAGAGTCTTTAAAAGGGCATTCTGGGCCTGGGAAGTCATCTTCTCCGCCTCATCCACAATATAGATTTTGTAGGAACTGCTGTAAGGTCTCACCATCACCGAATCATTGATCTGTTCCCGTATCTCATCCACCCCAATGCTCCCCGGCTTTTCATGGGTCACATACACCAGGTCCGGGTGACTGCCTGCCAGCACCTGCTTACAGGCATGGCACTCCATGCAGGGCTCCATCCGCCCCTTCTCACACAGAAGGGTCAGGGCAAATGCATCCGCCAGGGATTTCTTCCCCATCCCCGCTTCCCCCACCAGCATATAGGCATGGGAAACCTTCTGCTCCCGGATCACCCTCTGGAAATGCTCCTTAATATTCTCATGACCGATAATTTCCTGGAACGTCAACATGGCAAGGCTCCTTTCATTTCCCCAAAAGTATATCACAAATTCCCGTGTCTGTATAGAAAATGTTACAGTTTCCGGTGTTTCCCTCCCCGGATCACCGCAGCAGTTCAGACATCCCTGGAACTCTTACGGATCATTTCCAGAATCTCCCGGGTACACTCCTCCAGATCCTCGTTTATGAACCCATGGGTAATCCCGCACTGTTCCAGATTCTCATCGGAAAAATCCTCCTGATCCGCCAGGAACCTGCGGCACAGCTCCGCATATCTGGGCTGCTTCTGCTGGCGCTCCCGGGCCAGGGCCCGCTCCAGCCGGATTCCGTCCTCAAGAATGATGTACACCGGCACCACACCCTCTGCCCCGAAATACCTGCGGATTTTTTCATAAGACTCCAGGGTTCCCATGGCCAGATACTCCCCGTCCTCCAGCCGCACCTGCCCGTCGTCCACGGTAGCATACGTCCATGGCCCCTGGACCGTATGGTAGGTCCGGGATTCGATCACCCTTCCCCCGGCCTCCAGGTCCTTAAAAGCTTCCCGGGTGATAAAATGATACTCCACCCCGTCCACCTCCCCCTCCCGCCGGGGCCTGGTGGTATACAGCACCAGCGGCTTCAGATCCGGACACTGGTTCAGAAGACGCTTGTAAAGGGTGTCCTTGCCGGAGGCACTTTTTCCCATCATATAATAAATTTTTCCCATGTGTAAATAATCTCCAATTTTCTGATTTTCATTTATACCGGAACCATGGCTTCTTCCACCACCGTAACAGTTCAGATACCCCTTGAACTGTTACCCACCACCTTCAGCACTCTGGAATCTTTATCCTCCATGCCCTGGACCGGCAGGCCCAGCTTCCGGTACTCTGCTATTTTTTCCACAACTGTTTCCGTAATCCGCTCCCCAGGTACCAGAATGGGAATACCCGGAGGATACAGATACACAAACTCAGCGGAAATATCCCCCGCTGTGTCCTCCACCGGGCGCCCATGGGAAGGAGCATCCAGGGCATCTGCAATGCCCATGGCAGCCTCTCCAGAATCCGGAAAACCTACCGGAGACTCCGCTGGCTCTGTCTTATGCTCCACCTTCAGACGACTCTCTCTCTTATACTCCGCCCTCAGGCACTCCCCTGGCTCTCTCTTATGCTCCGCCTTCGGACACTCTCCTGCCCCTCTCCCATGTATCCGCTCCAGAAGTCCTGTCTTCCTTTCGTCTGCCCGCTCCAGCCAGCCGTCCACCTCCAGCAGACCATCTGCCAGCCTTTCCAGACCTTCCTCCGTATCCATCACGGTTGTAATAGCCACCACATAATCGGCGCCGCACATTTCCAGTTCCAGATGGAACTGTTGCCGGAGAAATTCCATCAGCATCTCCCCGCTGAGGATTCCCTGTTCCGGATTCAGGTCTTTCCGGATTCCCTTTCCGACAGTCAGAATACAGCTCCTGCATGAAATAACGATTCTGGAACAATCCAGGGCATACCCGGCCAATACCTTTTCATCCAGAAGCACCAGATTCTTCATTCCCCCAAGCTTCCTTCTAAGCCGTTCCAGCCTTTGGGAGAAAGCTTCCATCCGCTGTCTTCCCCTCTGTTCCATCTCAAAAATACATGCTTCAATACTGGCCATGAATACATAGGAAGGGCTGCTGCTCTGATAGATCTGTAGGAAACGTTCCAGCCTGCCACGGTCCACCAGATTTCCCCCTACATGGAGGACCCCTGTCTGGGTCAGGGAGGGCAGGGTCTTGTGAAGACTCTGGATCACCAGGTCTGCTCCCTTTCTCACTGCCGATTCCGGGAACAGGAACCTTCCATTTCCCATATTTCCAAAGGAAAAATGGGCTCCGTGGGCCTCGTCCACAATCAGGGGAATTCCATATCCGTGAACGATCTGGGCAATTCTTTCCACATCTGACACCACTCCGTCATAAGTAGGGGACACGATCACCACAGCCCGGATATCCCTATGGTCTGCCAGGGACTTTTCCACATCCTCCGGAAGAATCCCGCCCTGTATCCCCATTTCCGGAATGATTTGTGGATAAACATAGTGGACATTGAGCCGGTTGAGGATAACTCCATGATACACGGACTTATGACAGTTCCGGGCCACCAGAATCCCGTCCCCTGGCCGGACCACAGCAGAGATTCCGCTGAGAATCCCCCCGCTGCTTCCATTTACCAGATAATACGTCCTGTCCGATTCATAGACAGAGGCTGCCCACTCCATGGAAGCTTTCAGAATCCCCTCTGCATGGTGGAGATTGTCAAATCCCTCAATCTCCGTAATATCCATTCCAAACAGATTCCCTGCTTCCTCCATTATGGTTCCGGCCACCCGTCTCTTGTGCCCGGGCATATGGAAAGGATACCATTCCCCTTCCCCATATGACTTTAGCCGCTTTAACAGCAGATCTTTTTCCTTCATAATTTTATAACAATCCTTTCTTATAATCCTTACTGTTCACAAGGGTATTTACTTTCCATCCATAATCCCATATAATAGATAGAGCTTAAGGGAAGCAAGTTTTTATCACAAAAAGGGGAATACATCATGAGACAGGTAGAATTTAAAATGGAACGCCAGGGTCTTGTCAACATTGGCGACAAAGTAGAAATTATTGAACGGGAAGGTGTCAACTACAGCTATATCATTGAGCCCGCCGTGGCCATGTCCGGCTGCTTCTCCTCCCGCAACCGGCTTAAATCACGGGAAGGCATTATCCGGGATATCCGGGAAAATGACCGCGGCTTCTACGTAATCGTAGATTTCGATGAGTAAACAAATCAAAAAAAGGAAACCCTTCCAGGATTTCCGTCTCGTACACACTGAGCGTGCGGGGATTCGAACCCCGGACAACCTGATTAAAAGTCAGGTGCTCTACCGACTGAGCTACACGCCCATATGCCTTGGACCGGAATCGAACCAGTGACACGAGGATTTTCAGTCCTCTGCTCTACCAACTGAGC
>CAJTOV010000063.1 GCA_910577765.1 uncultured Lachnospiraceae bacterium | reverse complement strand
CTGGACAAAAACAGTCTTACAAGCCAGCTTGACGTCTGTTTCCGTCCGGTTTTCCACGCCCCATGAACTTGTCATATGGAGAACGGGTGGAAGCTGTGCAGCGGCTGTTTCCAGGTCAATACAGGCATGGCTGCGGCGCTTCCAGGAAAGAGAGGATTCCAATGAATGTTTTGATGGAACTGTTTGTCACCTTTGCCAGGGTGGGAGTCATGACCTTCGGGGGAGGGTATGCCATGCTTCCGATTCTGGAGCGGGAGGTGTGTGAGAACAAGAAGTGGGCAGAGCCGGAGGAACTGATGGATTATTATGCCATCGGACAGTGTACGCCCGGGGTCATTGCGGTCAATGTGTCTACCTTTCTGGGGAGCAAGATCCGGGGCACCCTGGGAGCGGCAGTAGCCACGGCGGGAATGGTGTTCCCTTCCCTGGTGATTATCACGGTGATCGCGGCCCTGATCAGCAATTTCTCGGAGCTTATGTGGGTGCAGAATGCATTTGCAGGCATCCGGGTGTGCGTGTGTGTACTGATCTTCAACGCAGTGGTGAAGCTGTGGAAATCAGCGGTAAAGGACGGCACGGCCCTGGTGATCTTCGGGGTAGTGCTTCTGGGTTCCGTATTCCTGGATCTGTCGCCGGTGGTTTATGTGATTCTGGCAGCGGTTGCCGGAATTCTGCTTCAGGTTAAGAAGATTCCGGATAAAAAGGCGCCGGCCAACGAATAAGGGGGGATTGGGAACATGGTCTATCTACAGTTATTTTATGAATTTTTCAAGACAGGACTTTTCAGTGTGGGAGGCGGCATGGCAACGGTTCCGTTTCTCCAGAATATGGTATCCAAGACCGGCTGGTTCACCTTCGGACAACTGGCGGACATGATCGCGGTGGCAGAGAGCACCCCAGGTCCCCTGGGGGTCAACATGGCTACCTATGTGGGCTACACCGTGGGATTACAGCATTACGGGGTGGCCGGGGGAATCCTGGGGGCCGTGGATGCTACGGTAGGCCTGGTGCTGCCGTCGGTGATCGTGATCCTGATCATTGCCAGGGTACTCCAGAAATTCCGGGAAAGCAAGTATGTGGAAGCCGCCTTCTATGGGCTGCGTCCTGCCTCCACCGGGCTCATCGGGGCAGCGGGGATCAGTATTATCCTGATTGCTTTTTTCCGGGTAGAAAACATCTACCAGCTTTTTTCCGCAGGAAAATGCAACATAGGGCAGGTGGCTCTGGCAGCAGTGCTGCTGTATCTGACCAGATACTGCGGAAAAACCAAGAAGCTTCACCCGGTTTACTTTATCCTGCTTTCGGCAGTGGTGGGGGTTGTGTGCCAGTTTGGGGTGGTGGCCTGAGGGTATCACCAGCGTCATACGGATATGGTCCGGTATAGGGTAACCTGATAATTTACATTTTTTAATATGGGATATCAAAAAACAGCGACAGGAAAAAGAGCCTGTGGCTGTTTTTTTGTTGTCTGAAAACAGTGGGAGGAGAAAGGTGAAAAAACGGCGGAGATGCCCATTATACAAGGGAAAACAGATAGTTTAAAAACTCATACTTTTTTAAACTGAATTTTGTGTCTGCAAAACAACCTTATTCTTTGACTATATCGTCATGTTTTTAAAAAAGATTAATGGTTTTTTATGCTATTTTCTACAATATTTCCGATACGTTAAATTTGTTGAAAAAAGTATACTTTATTTCAACAAAAATCCAATGAAAGGAGGGCTCCCATGGGCAGGATATACGCCTACGGCAGAACCTCTCCCGATGACAATGAGGAGGAGATCCGCTGCCTGCTGGCAGAGATGCAGGTGGCGGAGGAAGATATCTATATTGACAACGTGCCAAAGAACCACAGAATCTTTCCCAGGTATACGAAACTGCTGAAAAAGCTGGAAAGCGGAGACCTTCTGTACCTGAGCAGTCTGTCTGTCCTGGGGGACAGCTACGCGGAGGTAAAGGAACAGTGGCGGTATCTTACTCGGGAGAAGCGGGTGGATGTAATCGCCCTGGATCTGCCCCAGGTGGATACCCGCCGGGGCAAGTCCCAGTACGGGCTTCTGGTGGCGGATGTGGTCTACTCCCTGCTGGACTACGTGGCAGACAGCGATAACAATGTCCGGAGAAGCCGCCAGCGGGAAGGCATCGCAGAGGCCAGACAGAAAGGCATCAAGTTCGGCAGGCCGGCCAAGCAGATGCCGGACAACTTCACCCAGATCTATAACCAGTGGGTGTCCAAGGAGATCACAGGCACCGAGGCGGCCAGGCTGTGCGGGGTCAGCCGGACGGTGTTTTATAAGAAGGTGAAGGAGATGCGCGGAAATCTGGAACAATCGTGAAATGGGGATGCAGGTGACTTATGAAAATCGTAAACAGTTCTTTTGAGGACTTTGCGGATTATGTAAAGAAGAAAAAACAGAGAATCATATTCTGGGGAGCCGGAGCCATTGGAAAAGTCCTGATCCCCTATCTGTGTAACCGGTTTTGTCTGGATGATTCAGTGGATGCATTTATCGACAGCAATGTATCTAAACAGGGAGAAAACGTGGAACTGTTCACCAGGAGTATCCGGATTCGGCCGCCAGCATGGCTTGCAGGAAACGCCAGAAAAGATATGGTGATTGTAATCACCAATGGAGATTTCATATCCAGTATGGAACAGCTCAATGGCATAGAACAGCTAAAGGAACATCTGTGTTTTGTGGCACCGGTGATGCAGCTGGCCAGAGGAAGCATGCCGGGAAGCATCCGGGTGGAAAGTGAAGATCCCTTAATTCCCAAACGGATTCACTATTGCTGGTTTTCCGGAAGGCCTATGCCGGAGAAATTCCGGAACTGTATAGACAGCTGGAAGAACTATTGTCCGGATTATGAGTTTATCTGCTGGAATGAAAGCAATTTTGATCTGGCAAAATACCGGTATACAAAGGAAGCAGCCCAGGCGGGAAAATGGGCATTTATCCCGGATGTGGTCCGTCTGGAAGTTCTGTATGAATATGGTGGATTCTATTTTGACACTGATGTGGAGATACTGAAAAGTCTGGAACCTTTAAGATACCAGAATGCCTTCTGTGGAAGAGAAGAATGGGGGCATGTGAATTTCGGCGGAGGGTCAGGATGCAGGCAGCATGCCAGTATGGTAGGCCAGTTGCTGGAATTCCGGAAGCATGAGGCTTTTGTGAAAGATAACGGAATACTGAATACAGAAGCCAGCGGATATTACGAGACTGCGCCTTTGATGAAAAAGGGACTGCATATAGAGAACCGGACGGAAACGGTGGATGGGCTGACCGTATATGCCTCGGAATATTTTTCTCCTTACAATTACAGCAGTGGAACAGAACACATTACAGAAAATACATTTTCCATTCATTATTTTCATGGGGGATGGCTTGGGAAGCAGGGGGCCTTGAGCAGAAAACGGACCAGAGAGCGGTATGCGGAAACCGTTAAGGCCATGATTCCCCTTGAGAAAGAAAGGGATGGGGCCGTATGACAAACATCGTGTTTGGGGTAGGCATTTGCATGCAGAACAACTGGAAACTGATCCGGAAATATTTTAAGCCCCGGTATTTTTCAGACAATGGAGAACACATATGGGGAACCTTTCCCATGGGAGACGGAATTCTGTGCATCTCTCCGGAGAAGATCCGGACCCTGGGAGACCCTTGTGTCCTGATTGCAGTGGGAGATCCTTATGTGATACAGGAAATCCGAAAACAGATGACAGATATGGGGGTTGAATGCAAGGTGCTTGTGGACTGTCTGGGCCTTTGGGGGGAGCACGAAAAACTGCCGGTCCATCTGGAGGCCGTGGAACAGGAATCCCGGCAAAAGCGAATCTTTCTGTTTAATTCGCCGGAACATGACAATGTGGGAGACCATCTGATTTCTATTGCAGAACTTCGGTTTCTGGAAAAATATTTTCCGGAATGTGAAGTAATAGAAATCACGGATATCGAATATCTGTGGTTTCACAAACGAATCCGGAAGTCTGTCAGGAAGGAAGATGTTATTCTCATTACAGGCGGCGGGTTCCTGGGTTCCTTATGGCTGTACAATGGCGAAATGAATGTCCGGGAAATCCTTAGGGAGTATCCGGAAAATCCCGTGATCATTATGCCTCAGACAATCTTTTTTGAAGAAAATCAACGGGGCAGGGCAGAGCTTCAAAAAACGGTGGAAATCTATGGGAGTCACAAAAATCTAACCATCTGTCTGAGAGAAAAACAATCCTTCATACAGATGGAAAGACTTCTGGGAGAACAGGTGCATTTGATGCTGGTTCCGGATATGGCCCTGTCCATGAATCTGTGCAGTGAAAACGAGGAAGGCAGCGGCATTCTTCTCTGTCTTAGAAGGGATAAGGAATGCGTTCTGGATAACCGGGATAAATCCGGGATGACCCACATACTGGATGGGATGGGAATCGGGTACCAGTATACCCTTATGCATACAGGACACTGCTTTTCCATTCCTGCCAGGTCCGGGGAAATTGCCGGAAAAGCAGAGCAGTTTCAGGCAGCAAAGCTGGTGGTCACAGACACGCTGCATGGTATGATTCTTTGTGCCATTACCGGGACGCCCTGCCTGGCTTTTGACAATCTGTCCCACAAGGTTTCCGGTGTATACACATGGATTGAGAATTTACCATACATACACCTTTGCAGACCAGGAGAGGATTTGGGGCAGGAGATCCGGAAACTGCTGATGTACGGGCGGGGTACCTATGATCAAAGCATGTTTTCCGGATATTATGACCAGCTTGCAGAAAAGATAAGGGAGAAAACCGGATATGAAAGAAGAACTGAGATTAAAACGATTCATTAACTGCTATGTTCCGACAGAAACCTGCAATTTCCGTTGCGAATACTGTTATATAACCTTGAAGAAGAAATTTAACGGAACCTTATTTGAGATGCCCTGCCCACTGGACACATTCCGAAGGGCGATCCGTAAGGAACGTCTGGGCGGAATCTGTCTGTTCAATCTGTGTGCAGGAGGAGAGACCATGCTGTCGCCGGCAATTGTCCCGGTGATCCAGGTGATTCTGGAGGAAGGCCACAATGTAGCTGTGGTAACCAACGGGACGCCGGACACCACCTTTGACCGTCTTATGGACCTGGACCATGGGCTGTTTGATATGCTGTATTTCAAGTTTTCTTTCCAGTATTTTGAACTGTTACGGACAAAAACCATGGAGCGTTTCTTTGCCAATATAGATAAGGTAAGGCAGGCAGGCTGTTCTTTTTCCATTGATATCACCCCCCATGACCGGCTGATTCCATATATCCCGGATATTAAGAAGCTATTTGAGGAACGTCTGGGTGCCTGGCCCCATATTACGGTAGCCAGGGATACCACAACCAGGGAACTTCGTCTTCTGACAGAACTGTCCAGGGAAGAGTACCGGAAAACCTGGGGAGTATTTGATTCGGAAAAATTTGATTATAAGATCCGTGAATTTGGAATCCCCCACCATGAGTACTGCTATGCAGGTGACTGGTCATTTTCCCTGGAGCTTGCTACCGGGAATATGCGCAAATGTGACGGTGCACCGGTTCCCAGAGAAATGGATTACTATAATCTCTATGCAGACCCGGATGAGGAAGTTCCTTTTGAGGCAATCGGCACCCGTTGTCCCATCGCACACTGCTACAACTGTCATGCACTGCTGACGCTTGGAACCATACCGGAGCTGGATACCCCTACTTATGCCGCGATGCTGGACCGGACAGATGTCCAGGGACGGCACTGGCTTCAGCCCGGGCTGCGGGAGCTTTATTCCCACAAATTTGGAGAAAACAGCAGAGGGTAACGAATCCTATGGATGACAGAGTGCATGTTTCACTGGACGATACCAAGGGCTGCTTTAAATATCTGGCAGCTCATCCGGATACGGAAAGTATTTTTGACACAAGGGTTCTCGGATTTCTTAAGGAGCTTCACGACGAATACGGAACCGGATTTACACTGCTGTGTATTTATAAGAGCGGAGATTTTACCCTGGACCAGGTATCGGACCGGTATCAGAAAGAATTTCTGGAAAACCGGGACTGGCTTCATTTCGGTTTTCATGCCTATGAGGAGAACCGTGATTACTCCCGTGCAGGAGCAGAACAGATACAGGAAGAATATCAGATTACCATGAAGCAGCTAAAAAGGATCACCGGTGCAGATTCTTTTTCCAAAATCATACGGCTTCACCGGTTTGCCGGAAACCTGGAGGTATGCAGGGCATTAAAAGAACTGGGAATCCGCTGTCTTTTGACAGCGGATGATGAACGGTTAAGCTACTATTTGGAAACCGGATTATGCAGAACTGTCAGGCAGTGTGGCAGTTACAGGGATCAGGAAGAAGGAATTTGCTTCTGCCGTTCACTGCCGAGGCTGGAGCACTGCCAGAATCCTGCTGCTGATATGCAAATGGCAGATGAGCAGGGATATCCCCTGATTTCTGTGTTCACCCATGAATGGCAGATGGATAGGGATGAGATTAAAAACCGAATGCGGGAATGCTGCATATGGGAGCAGATGCACAGATCAAAGCAGAGTTGTTTCTGACACCAAAAGGAGAATGCGGGGATGGAACAGGGAAAGCGGATTGTAATTTACGGAGCAGGAAATTATTGCAGGCTGCTGTTAAACGGCGGGCGGCTTTCTTCCTGGGAAATTGTGGGTGTGGTTGACGGTGCGTCCCAGAAGTGGGGCACCAGAATGGAACAGTATCCCATCAAAAGACCAGATGAGATTGGAAATCTGTCCTATGACAAAATCCTCATTGCAGCCAGGGAATATAAGGGAATTGCGGAACGCCTGGTTCTGGAATTGCAGATTCCGGAACCAGATATTCTCTATTACGATTTTGACCACAACCAGATGCATGGGCTGGAAGACAGCGGACTGGTTTTCCGGAAGGGGAATACCGCTGTTGCAGAGAAAGCATTGTTTCGGCAGATGGCTATCCGGACGATTCAGGAGGGACTTCTGTTTGAAGCTTTGGGAAACGGAGAGTTTGCAGGATACAGAAGCATCGTTGTGGTCGGAGCCGTGCCGGAATTCCGGATTGTCCGGCAGTTTTTCCAGGGCATTCCCGGTATGGCAGGGGAAGTACGGATGGAAGACACAGAACAGGGTATATCTGCCGGCGAGAAATATATTCTGACAGGACCGGAATATCTGGAAGAACTGGAACGGCTGAAAAAAAGAAAGGGGTTCACCCTGAAACAGTGTCTGGTTCTTCCGTTGTGGGATGTGGAAGATACGGTTCTGGTGTAGAATCCCGGCCCGCAGATTAAAATAATGAATGGATGAGAAGGAGTATATATGGAGAGAGAGATAATCCCTGTCACGAAACCATATCTGCTGCAAGAGGAATTGCAGTCCATAAAGGAGGTTCTGGATTCCGGATGGCTGGTACAGGGAAAGAAAGTAAGTGAATTTGAAAAAGCTGTTGCAGATCATGAGCAGGTATTATACTGCTGTGCCACAACCTCCTGTACGACGGCACTTCAACTGGCTATGCTGGCGGAAGGAATGAAGGAGGGTATGGATGTTCTTGTTCCGTCCTTTACGTTCGTTGCGACTGCCAATGCCGTGGTATCCACGGGCGCAGTGCCGGTGATTCTGGATGTGGATCCGGAAACTTTTAATCTTTCCCCGGATGCAGTCCAGGCGTGCATCCAGAAACAGTATCATAAAAAGCAGGGGAAATGGCTGAATAAAACTACCGGAAACCAGCTCTGGGGAATGGTTCCTGTGCACCAGTTTGGATTATGTGCGGATATGGAACGAATCAATGGGATTGCACAGAAATACGAACTGCATGTGATCGAAGATGCGGCCTGCGCATTAGGGGCCGGAATCGGAGAGCGCCATATTGGAGGATTTGGCCACACTGCCTGTGTCAGCTTTCATCCCAGGAAATCCATTACTACCGGAGAGGGCGGGATGATTCTGACCAATGATCCTGAGATATATGAAAAAGTTACGGCTCTTCGAAACCATGGAAGCATGGTGAACTCGGATGCAAGGCAGAAGGGAAATGGAACCCTTCTTCCGGACTATCCTTTCCATGGGTATAATTTCCGGATGACCGATATTCAGGGTGCGATCGGGTGTCAGCAGATCCGGAAGCTGGACTATATTCTGCAAAAGAGGAGAGAACTGGCAGCCAGGTATGACTGGCTTTTTTCCGGAGACGGTGAAAAATTGAAAATCCCCAGTGTTCCAGGTGGGTATTACCATACATACCAGTCCTATGTCTGCCGTCTGAAACTGGGAGAAGATCTGGCAGAGGCGGCAGGGAAACGGAACCGGTTCATGGAAAAACTCCAGGAATGCGGGATACAGACCCGGCAGGGAACCCATGCGATTCATAAACTGGCATATTACCAGAAGCGGTTTGGGATTCCGGATGCAGATCTTCCCGGTGCCAGCCGTTGTGATGCAGAGACCGTTGCATTTCCGCTTTTTGTTACCATGACCAGAGAGGAACAGAACTATGTGACAGAGCAGGTAAAACGTTTTCTGATTAATCTGCAATAGAAGCCAGGGAGGGGCAGGTCGGGAAATCTGAAATGAGAGAAGATGAATTTAGCCAGCTTTTTGACCAGCTTATGGAAAGCAGAAGAGCTGACATGAAAACAAAGTTTAACAGGGTATTACCCAGCGGAGAACTTATTTTTAACCGGTTTGATAAAGCCGGCTGCTTACATGCAGGGGAAGATTCTTCGGTTTATGATACATCTGTAATTATGGGAGATGTTGAGATTGGAAAGCATGTATGGGTAGGTCCTTATACAATTCTGGAGGGGATAAATGCCAGATTACACATTGGAGATTTTGTGTCAATCAATGCCGGTGTGATGATTTATACCCATGATTCAACAAAGTATTATTTATCTGGTGGAACAGAAAAATTTTGTAAGGGAGATGTTTTCATTGGAAATAACGTGGTAATCGGTACTATGTCTATGATTTCCTGCGGAGTCACGATTGGTAATCATTGTGTTGTGGGTGCCAATAGCCTGGTAAATTCGGATATCCCGGATTATTCGATTGCTGCCGGGACACCTGCCCGGATTATTGGGAAAGTCGTGACCAGTAAAAACGGAAAAATTGAATATGAATATTTCCATACGGACAAACGGTAACGGTACCAGATGGGAAAGCAGATGCACACAGAAACAGTGTAACAGCTAATAATGGGGAGGATGGACATGAAAATACCATTTTTTGATTTGACAAGGCAGTATTCAGAATTGAAAGAGGAAGTGGAGGCCCGGGTCTGTGAGGTCATGGGGACCGGACAGTATATTGAGGGAAGTGCGGTAAAAGAATTTGAAACGTCCATGGGAGAGTATCTGGGGGTCAGGCATGTGATTACCTGCGGAAACGGGACAGACGCCCTGCGGATTGCATTGCAGGCATCCGGGGTAAAGGCCGGTGACCAGGTTATTACCACTGCTTTTTCTTTTTTCGCCACTGCGGAGGCCATCGCACAGACTGGGGCTGTACCGGTGTTTGCGGATATTGACAGGAACACGCTGAACCTGGATGTTACGGATGTGAAAAAAAAGCTGACAAAGGATACGAAAGCGATTCTTCCGGTCCACATTTTCGGCCTTCCTGCGGATATGGATGAGCTTAATGAACTGGCGGACCGGCATGGTATTCCGGTTATCGAGGATGCCTGCCAGGCAATCGGGGCGGAATATCACGGGAAAAAGACCGGCGGACTGGGAACGGCAGGATGTTTTTCCTTCTATCCTACCAAGAATCTGGGAGCCTTTGGGGACGGCGGAATGATTACCACAGACCGGGACGAAATTGCCGATGCCTGCAGGGCATTCAAAGCCCATGCAGCCGGAAAACTGGGAGCCAAGACCCGCGGGCGGCTGTATGGGGAAGAAGTGCCGGAGTTAACGGCGAAACAGGGAGACAGCCTGTATGATCCCTGCAAATATTTTAATTATTTTATTGGCGGCAATTCCAGACTGGACAGTATGCAGGCTGCCGTTCTGCTGGTGAAGCAGAAACATCTGGATGAATATAATGAAAAACGCCGGAAGATTGCTGCCATGTATTCGAAAGGACTTGAGGGCCTTCCGGTCCAGACTCCATGGGTGGAACGGGAGGACCGGGTATCCTGCTGGCACCAGTATGCGGTTCTGTGTGACCGGAAGGAAGAACTGATCCAGTACCTGGGAGAGAACGGCATTGGGGCCGGAACTTTCTACCCGGTTCCCCTTCATCTGCAAAAGGCGTTCGGGTATCTGGGATATGAGCCAGGGTCCCTGCCGGCTGCAGAGGATGTATGCAGACGGTCCGTATGCCTGCCCATATTCCCGGAACTGACAGAAGAGGAAGTTTCTGGTGTCATTCAGGCAGTGAGAAGATTTTTTTGAGGAGGAAATTATGGCAGTATTCATACATCCAACGGCAGAAGTATCCGGGGAGGCCGTGGTCGGGGAAGGAACAAAGATATGGAACCAGGCCCAGGTAAGGGAGGGGGCAGTCATCGGGGAGGCATGTATTCTCAGCAAAAATGTTTACATTGATGAAGGGGTACATATCGGAAACCGTGTAAAGATCCAGAATAATGTAAATGTATATCACGGGGTTACCGTGGAGGACGATGTATTCCTGGGGCCATCCATGACTTTTACCAATGATCTGTTTCCAAGAGCCTTCAGCAAAGACTGGAAGGTCCATAAAACCATTGTGAAAAAAGGCGCTTCCATAGGGGCAAATGCCACCATTGTCTGTGGCTGCACAGTGGGAGCCTATGCCATGGTTGGGGCCGGAAGTGTAGTGACGAAAGACGTGCCGGATTATGCCCTGGTAGCCGGAAACCCGGCGCGGCAGACCGGCTGGGTATGCCGGTGTGGAATGAAACTGGATAAGAACCTTACCTGTCCGGTGTGCAATATATCTTGTAAATCGGTTATAGGCGGGCAGGAGGCATCCGGTTTCAGCCATACCTGAATTATACAGGCCAATTGCTGGCCAGGAAAACTCTGGCCGCAAAATCAGAATCAGAGAAAGGACTGCTATCCTATGGAAAAACTGGCATTTCCCAACCGGATCACCATTGAGCTGACAAACCAGTGCAACGTATCCTGCTCCTTTTGTCCCAGGCAGGATGTGGATATGGAGATCGGATTCATGGACATGGGACTTTACAAAAAAATCGTTGACGAGGCAGCACTGCACCTGCCGGTAAAGCTGGTGCTGTTTTTCCGTGGGGAATCACTGCTTCATCCACAGTTTATCCAGTGTCTGGAATATGCAAAAGAGAAGGGGCTGGGGCCGGTCCAGTTTGCATCCAATGCCCTGGCACTGGACGAAAAGACGGCGGACAAAATGCTGGATGCCGGTATTGATTTTATTTCATTCAGTCTGGACACCCTGAATCCGGAAGTATACCGGTCCACACGGAAAAGCGGGAATCTTTCCATCAGTATGGAACATGTGGTGGACTTAAGCCGGAAATGCAGAGAACGGCGGGCAAGGGGACTTCCTGCTCCAACTTTGCAGGTTTCTACCATTGAGCTGGAGGATTATATAGAAGAGCAGCCGGAATTCATCCGGTTCTGGAAGAACTATGTGGATATTGTCCGGGTTTATTATGAACACGACGAAAAAGGCGGATTCCGGAATCAGGAGTTAAAGAGCCTTCTTCCGGTACTGGACAAGAGGCAGGCATGCCGGAAGGTATTTACCGATTTTCTGGTCTACTGGGATGGAAGACTGGCCTTGTGTAATTATGACTGGAAAGGCGGGCTTGAAGGTCTGGATATGAACCGGATGACCATTCAGGAGGCCTGGGACTCTCCCTGTTATGAACGGGTGAGGGCTATGCACCAGAAAGGATGCTTTGATGGAAACATCATGTGCGGGGACTGCCAGCACTGGAAAATAGATTATATGCCCGGAGGATTTCTTGGGAAGCTGTACCATGGAAATGACGGAACAGAAACCTGATGAAACAGAAGAGATCCTCGATTCCGGACGACTGCAAAAGTACTGTGGCTGTTGGATGGCCGATGAGAGGGAGGAATAAATTTATGTTGTCAGTAATGCAGATTGGCTATGGCTACTGGGGGAATAATGTTGCAAAAAAGCTGCTTACATCGGGAATGTTCCGGTTTGTCTGTCTGGCCGAGCAGGATGAGCGGAAACGGGAGACAGCCAGAAAGAATCTTCCGGAATCGGTTGCAGTCACAGAAGATTATCATGAATGGCTGGACCGGGTTGAGGCGGTTGTGATTTGTACCCAGACCCAGTTCAGTTATGATATTGCGGTAACAGCCATGGAACAGGGAAAGCATGTATTCACAGAGAAACCCCTTGCTGTAAATGTGGAAAAAGCAGAGAAACTGGTTGCAAAAGCAGAAGAGAAGCAGGTAGTACTGCACTGTGATCATCTGATGGTATACAATCCGGTTATCCGTTACATCAAGAACATGATTGATTCCGGGGAACTGGGCGATATTATGTATATTGATGTTTCGAGAGTAAATCTGGGTCCCATACGCAAGGATATCAATGCCATGCTGGACCTGGCGGTACATGACATTGCTGTGATTGATTATCTTGTGGACGGACTGGTTCCTGACAGGCTGAACGCAGTGGGCTCAAGCTTTTTTGGCAAACAGGAGACCATTACCTATTTGACCATGAAAAGAGGAAACCTGCTGATAAACATCAATTCCAGTTGGATTTCACCGGTAAAAATCCGGAGAACCATGATTGCGGGAACCAAAAAAATGGTTATTTTTGATGACATGAAAAATGACAAGCTCCGGGTATATGACAGTGGAATCGATGTGCAGCAGGGAGATACATATGGGAACTATGAGTATTTGACGAGAGCGGGCAACATTTCCATTCCACATATAACAAATGAGGATTCCCTTCAGAATAGTATTGAATATTTTGGAGAGTGTGTGAGAACCGGCAGGGAGTCCCTGTCCGGGCCAAAGCAGAGTTTGCGGGTGATGAATATTCTTGAGAGAGCTCAGGAATCATTAAAATATTAAACCGGGTAATGGTATTATGAATTGGGAGGAAATCATGGGATTAAAGATTCTGATAGCATCGGTGAATCATGAACATGCGACAACAATGCATATTAATTATTATCATGCCTTGGCCGATGTGGCCGATGTAACCTTTTTTGGTCCTGGTTTTTCATCGCAGGATGATTTAGAAAAAGGCATTCGTCAATTTGCCGAAACACATGGGAAGTTTGATGCCGTAATTTATACCTTTCCACTCTTTTTGCATTCCCTGGATTTTTTTCCAATTCGTGAAGCCTATAAATGGAATCGTTATTTTCTGTCATATTATTCGGTCCATGAGGCAGTCAGATATGCATCCGGTATTTTAAATGAAATCAGGCAAATGGATACATTAAAGCTTATCCTGTATAGTCAGGACTATATCAATCTTACTGAAAGCTGGGAAAAAGGTCTTCGGTGGATGCTTGAGAAAGATTTTTATATCATTACCTGGGGGGAAGATTTTGTACCAGACATGGACGAAAAAAGCTGCCGTACATTTGGTGAATCGCTGGTAATCAGTAACCGGTACAAATGTCTGGTGAAAGAATATAAAGAAAAGGTCATTTCAATACCATATGAAGCTGTCATAAGCAGTGAATATTACTTCGGGACATTGCAGAATCGGGAATTTGACTGGGTAGTGCCGGGAAACATTGATGGGTGTTATCCAAAAAGAGGAAAAATCCTGGAGCAGGTAGAGCAGGCAGGATATAAGATATATAAGAATTTTGCTGACCGGACAATGGCATATAAAACAGACCCGGGAAGAGTGGACAAGTGTCATTATAACCGGGAAATTGATCGTTTTATTGATGAAAGACTGGGGGTATGCACCCCCTATTTGAAAAACGATCTTACAAGAGAGGCGCTTGTATGCTGGAGAGAGCGTTATAATGTTTCTTTAAGAAGTTCCCGGATTGCGTATGCAGATGGAGGTTCGGCGCATACGTTTGTACAGAAATACATGGAAATCCCTGCAAGAGGAACACTTCTTGCAGCGGATTATGTATGCGGTCTTGACAAGCTGGGATTTTTGGATGGTGAAAATATGGTAGCAGTAACACCGGAAAATGTTCTGGATATTAGTGCGGAGCTGTTTCGAAATTCTGATAAGATGGAACAAATTGCCCGGAAAGGACAGAAGCTTGTGATCTCGAAACATACATCAGCGAAACGGGCACAAGATACGGTGAGAGCGATAGAATCAATTCTGAATAAAAACTTTTCCGGATCATTTTGGGAAAATGGAGACTTTCACATCATTTCAAATAAATAGTTTATTGGAGACACTGTCATGACAACTGAAGCATTAAAAAATGGTAAACGAGTAAAGCTGTGTGCAAAATGTATATATGATGAAACCGTATCAGGTATAAGTTTTGATGATGATGGGGTTTGTAATTACTGTCATACAATGGAAGATTTGCAAACGGAATATAAGACCGGAACACCAGAAGGGGAGGCTGCCCTAAAAGAAATCATTGGTAAGGTCAAAAAATCGGGAAAAAACAAAAAATATGATTGTGTTGTAGGCGTATCCGGAGGAACGGATTCCAGCTACCTGTTAGTTAAGCTGAAGGAATGGGGGTTAAGACCTCTGGCGGTTCATTACGATAACACCTGGAATACTGCGACTGCAACAGAAAATATCAAAAAAGTTCTGGATGCTTTAGATGTGGATTTATACACATATGTAGTTGACCATGTGGAAATAGATGATATTTATAAGGCATTTTTAAAGGCGGGAGTACCAGAACTGGATGCCTCGACAGATTTAGCTCTGGCAGAAGTTATGTACCGTGCAGCAGCAAAATATCATATAAAGTATATTTTTGAAGGACATTCTTATGTGACAGAAGGAATCTCTCCCATCAGTAATATGTATTTTGACGGCGGATATATAAAGGATATTCATAAGCAGTTTGGTACGGTTCCGATGAAAACATATCCGTTAATGACATTCTGGCGCTTTATGCGGTGGATGTTTATAAAAAGGATCAGAAGAATTCGGCCCTTCTGGTATATTCCTTACTCCAAAGAAGATGCACGAAACTATTTGCAGGAACATTTCCAGTGGGAATATTATGGTGGGCATCATTTGGAAAACAGAATCACTGCATTGCAGCATTCATGGTATAATTATAAAAAGTTCAATATGGACAACCGAAATTTAAGCATGGCCGCAGGGGTCCGGTCAGGTATCCTGGACAGGGAGAAAGCCATAGAGGAATATTTTTATACGGAGCCTTATATAGAAGAAGGACTGTTGGAATATTTTAAAGAACGGATGGGATATCATGACAGGGATCTGGAAAATATATTAAACTCAGAGTGTAAACGGTATACGGATTATAAAACATATAAACGGTATTTTCGAATGATCAGACCAGTCATATATCTGGCTGTCAAATGGAATCTGGTGCCGGAAAGTTTTTATATAAAATATACGGGAAAGGATTGAAGCATGATTACAATCATTGATAGCGGCCTTGGTAATCTGGGATCTATTCAGAATATGTTAAAACGTATAGGTGAGGATTCCATCATTTCTTCCAATCCCGAGATCATACAGGAAGCAGCAAAAATAATTCTGCCAGGAGTAGGAAAATTTGATGCAGGCATCATGGGATTGAAGGAGAGGAATTTAATCCCGGTACTCAACCGTAAAGTACTGGATGAACAGACTCCAATTCTTGGTATTTGTCTGGGAATGCAGTTGTTTATGAATGGCAGTGATGAGGGGAAAGAGGAAGGACTGAGATGGATCAATGGGTATGTTCATAAATTCCCATCTGCAGTTGGCATAAAAATTCCCCATATGGGATGGAACAGTGTTCACATTCAGGCAACTAACCCTCTTACAGAAGAATTACCACTGCCAGCCAAATTTTATTTTGTTCATTCTTACTATGTAAGTGCAGAAGAGAACGATATTTTTTTGACAACCCAGTATGGCATTGCGTTTGTTTCTGGAATTCATCACAAAAACATTTATGGAGTCCAGTTTCATCCGGAGAAGAGTCATAAATATGGTATGAAACTATTAAATAACTTTGCAAAGTTGAGGGTCTGATCGTATGCTGGAGAATAGGGTAATTCCTTGTTTGCAATTACTGGGAACAAATCTGGTGAAAACCGTGAAATTCGGAAAGTATGGGTATATCGGCGATCCAATGAACACTTGCAGAATATTCAATGAGTTGGAAGTGGATGAAATGGTTTTGCTGGATATACGTGCAACCGTATCCCATAAGACGCCCGATTTTAAATTGCTGGAGCGGCTGGCCAGTGAATGTTTTATGCCATTGGCATATGGCGGAGGAATCCGCTCAGCTGATGATGCCAGAAGGTTGTTCTGTATCGGCTTTGAAAAAGTTATTATTAACAGCGCCCTTTTTGACAATATTGAATTAGTTTCCCAAATTGCTGAAATATATGGTGCCCAAAGTATCATTGCGTCAGTAGATGTCAGGAAGGATTTATTTGGAAAGTACAAGGTGTATTCCAACAGCGGGCAAAAAAAAGAAAAGGTTGAATTGTTTGACTGGCTTCAGTGCCTGGAGTCAGCAGGTGTCGGGGAAATTTTGCTGACCAATATACTTACAGAAGGGACGTGGAAGGGCTTTGACCTGGAACTTGTGAAATCTGTCTCAGAAAGACTGTCTGTGCCTCTGGTTGTTCACGGTGGAGCTGGCAGGAAGGAAGATGTTGAGAATGCTGTGAATATAGGGGGAGCATCTGCGGTGGGGCTGGGAAATATGGTGGTTTACCAGCAGAAAGATATGGGAGTACTGGTAAATTACCATCATAATTACAGTTTTCAACACAAATAACAATCGGGGAAGATTAAAAGCTTATTAATGTACACTGGGAATCCCGCAAAATCAGGCACGGCAGGACTCCCAGTGTACATTTATTCGCTTTTGTCTTTGTCGTTACCTTTAAGAATCGTCAGGCTGTCAATTTTTTTCAAAGCATCTTCTTTGTCTTTGCTGCCATCAATAATCATTCGTACCATTTCCATGATTGTTCTGAATTCTTCCCTTGTCATGTCAGGAATCACCTCCATATGATTATTCTCCCTTCTTTCCGGCGTATCTGCAAAGTCTCTGCCGCACGGTACTGGACACCAATGTCCTTTAAACAAATTATATCATTTTCCAAATAGGATTACAAGTGCCGGATCACCACCGGCTGGGTATATTCATTCTTCATCCTTCCCCCGCTCTTATGAAACACCAGGGACTGGTACAGATGGGAGGCGCAGATGTCCTGGTACAGCATGTCCAGGGCCGGGGAATCTTCCATCTGTCTGAGAGCACCGGCGGTCCGGGTCACCATAGGCAGGGGACACCGGCGCCGGATGGCGCCCAGAAGGTCCCCGGCGGCTTTGCGAAAGCCCAGAATGCGGATATAGGGCGCATAATCCAGGCTGCGGGAGACGGAAATCTCTTCTGCGGTGATTCCGAGAAGAATGTGGACCAGGGCCCGGCTGATTCTGGTGTAGGGAAGCTGCCGGGTCTTTAGCCGGGCGATTCTGCCGGAAAAGGTATCGAATTCCAGTAGATTCCGGCGGATTCTTGCTGCCAGCTCCGGGGAAACGTCGGCAAACCGGGTCAGGTCCTGGTTCTGGCGGGACAGCTCTAAAAGGCGGGCATCCAGAAGCCCGCTTAAATCATCCGGAAAGATGGGGACCGGGACCGCAGGCCGGGTGCCACCGGAGCCGTTGCATCCCGCCCCAGATGGGTCCTGGCTTCCGGGACCGCTCCATCCCGTCCCGGATGGGTCCTGGCTTACCGGGCCGCTCCATCCGGGGCAGGCTGCGTCCCGGTAAGCCTTGCGTATGGCGGAGGCAGAAGGGAAGAACCGGTTGTCTTCCGGCAGCAGCCGGGTATCGTGGTAATCCTGGCCCTGGCGCCTGACTGTCAGGGGACTGATCCGGCTGCCACGGCGCTTCAGGGCCTTGAGATATTCGATCCCCAGAATATTGTTGGGAGAGGAGAGGACCTTCTGCCAGTCATCCTGCCCTTTCTCTTTCAGGCCGCAGGCCTCCAGCTCCCGGACCAGGGCCGCTTCCCTGGCTTTGGGAAAGGACATGCCTGCTGCCAGTCCCTGCCGCAGCTTTTGCCGGAATGCTTCCGGCTCCGCGGCCAGAATTCCTGCTGCCTGCTCCAGCAGATCCAGCCGTCCCAGTTCGCTGCCAAAGCACAGCACATCCGTCACCCCCAGCCGGTCAAGCAGGGCCACGCCGCAGGCGGCAAAATCCTCGGCGCTGCTGGTGGCAAAGCGTACCGGCATCTCCAGTACCAGGTCCGCGCCGCCCTCCAAAGCCATGGCTGTGCGGGTGTACTTGTCAAAGACAGCAGGCTCTCCCCGCTGGACGAAATCCCCGCTCATAACCACCACCACAAAATCCGCCCCGGTTAGTCTGCGGGCCATTGCAATCTGGTACTGGTGGCCGCTGTGAAAGGGATTGTATTCTGCAATAATTCCTACTGTTTTCATGAAAGCTTACTCCTGTGAGTCTGTATGGGGGCTCAAAAATGAGTCACCATTAAAATCTTAACATTGTTTTGTAAAAAATGCAAATTAATCCGGACAAGTACTTGAAAAAACAGTACAAAACTAATAAAATAGAAACCATAGTCTGGCCATGTCCAGACAATCAGCCCATACAGAGGCTGCCGTATTTTAATAATGCATAAGAACAGGAGAGAAGATTTATGAAATTCATGGTTGAAACATCTGCACGTCACGTACATTTAAGCCCTGCTGATCTGGAGACCTTATTTGGGGCAGGGTATGAGCTGACCTGGAAGAAGGATCTGTCCCAGCCCGGACAGTTTGCCTGCGAGGAGCGGGTAACCGTGGTGGGACCCAAGAAGGAATTAAAAGGCGTGTCCGTACTGGGACCGGTGAGAAAGCAGACCCAGGTAGAGTTATCCATGACCGATGCCCGTTCCATCGGAATCACAGCTCCCATCCGTGAGTCCGGCGACCTGGCCGGAAGCGGCGCCTGCAGGATCATCGGACCCAAAGGCGAGATCGAGATCAGCGAAGGCGTGATCGTGGCCAAGCGCCATATCCATGCCACCCTGGCTGAGGCAGAAGCCCTGGGCGTGAAGAACGGCGATATCGTGTCCGTGAAGCTGGAGACCGAGGGCAGAAGCCTGATCTTCGGGGATGTGGTGGTCCGCGCCAGCGATTCCTATGCCCTGGCCATGCACATTGATACCGACGAGTCCAACGCAGCATCCTGTCCCAGAGACGCAGAGGGTGAGATCGTAAAATAACCGAAATATAAGGAGAAGACACACATTATGAAGATTTTAGTTATCAACTGCGGAAGCTCCTCCCTGAAATACCAGCTGATTTCCATGGAGGATGAGAGTGTCATTGCCAAGGGACTGTGTGAGCGTATCGGAATCGACGGTTCCAAACTGACCCACCAGCCTGCCGGCAAGGATAAAGTGGAGATTGAGAAGGATATGCCCACCCACCAGACGGCCATTGAGCTGGTGATGGAAGCCCTTAAACATCCGGACCACGGCGTGATCCAGAATACGGACGAGATTTCCGCCATCGGACACCGGGTACTTCACGGCGGCACCACCTACAGCGAGTCCGTGGTGGTAAATGACGATGTGAAGCGGGTCATCCGTGAGTGTTTCGACTTAGGCCCCCTGCACAATCCGGCCAACTTAATGGGCATTGAGGCCTGCGAGGCTGCCATGCCCGGCAAGGCCAATGTGGCTGTATGGGATACCGGCTTTGGTATGGCCATGCCGGAGAAGGCTTATATGTATGCCATTCCCCACGAGTACTATGAGAAATACGGCGTCCGCCGCTACGGCTTCCACGGAACCAGCCATATGTTCGTGTCCGGCGAGGCCATTAAGTTCGGAGGCCTGGACCCGGAGAAGGCAAAGGTCATTGTCTGCCACCTGGGCAACGGCGCCAGTGTGTCTGCCTCCATTGGCGGCAAGTGCGTGGATACCAGCATGGGCCTGACCCCCCTGGAGGGCCTGATCATGGGCACCCGCAGCGGAGACGTGGACCCGGCAGTGGTCCAGTATATCTGCAACAAGGAAGGCAAGGATGTCAATGAGGTATTAAACATCCTTAACAAGAAGTCCGGTGTCCTGGGCATGAGCGGCGGAGTATCCAGCGATTTCCGCGATATTGAAGCTGCCAAATCCCAGGGCAACCATCTGGCAGAGGTGGCTCTGGAGGCCTTTATCTACCGGGTAGCCAAGTATATCGGCGCTTACACGGCAGCCATGAACGGTGTGGATGCCATTGCCTTCACCGCAGGGGTCGGCGAGAATGACAAGGCCAGCAGAAAGGCCATCTGTGAATACCTGGGCTACCTGGGTGTGAAGATCGACGATGCAGCCAACGACGTGAGAGGGAAGATGACCGTGATCTCCGCACCGGATTCCAGGGTGAAGGTGATGCTGATCCCCACCAACGAAGAGCTGGCCATTGCACGGGAGACCAAACGTCTCACAGAGTAACCGCCAGGGTAAGACAGAACTGCTGCCACACAGACCATCCGGTTTCAGGAGGCTGTGCACCGCAGCTGGGAAGGGCTGTATACGATTCTGTATATGGCCCTTTTGGGTTATTATTTTCGTCCGGTTTTCCCCTCCGTAAACTACAGCAAAAAACTTCCTGACAGGAGAACTCCCTATGCCCAGCCTTTTCAGTTCAAGGGGGATCTGAACTGTTACACACTGTTAGTTACTATTCACGGGGGGCATCTTCTTGTCCGGCTATGCCGGACAAGAAGCA
>CAJTOV010000062.1 GCA_910577765.1 uncultured Lachnospiraceae bacterium | reverse complement strand
ACGGGAAGATTCTGGTAAAAACCTGCCTTAACGGCTCCTCGGAGCTTATGACCAATCTGTCCATGTCCCTGGTGAACATCCTTTACAATTTCCAGCTGATCCGGTTTGCCGGGGAGGACGGCATCGCGGCCTATGGGGTGATCATGTATGTGAATTTCATTTTTATTGCCATGTTCCTGGGGTATTCCATCGGCAGTGCACCTCTCACCGGTTACCATTATGGGGCCGGCGGGCTGGATGAGGTCCGGAGCCTTCTTAAGAAGAGCCTGGTGATTATGGGAACCGCGGGGATTGCGCTGACCGGGCTGGCAGAGGTGCTGGCTTTCCCCCTGGCCCGGATCTTTGTAGGGTATGACCCGGAACTGTGCACCATAACCGGGCGGGGGTTCATGATCTATTCCTTCTCCTTCCTGGTCATGGGCTTTAATATCTATGGCTCCGCCTATTTCACCTCCCTGGGAAACGGTCCTGTATCCGCGGCCATATCCTTCCTGCGGACCCTGGTATTCCAGGTGGCGGCGGTGGTGGCCCTTCCGGTCTGGACCGGCCTGGACGGCATCTGGCTGGCAGTGGTGGCGGCGGAGGTGCCGGCCCTGGCAGTAACGGTGTTCTTCTTTGTGACTACATGGAAGAAGTACTTTGGAAGCAGCTTTACATTCCCGTCAATATAAGCTATACTGAAATCCGAAACGAAACAGTCCAGGCAGCCCCCGGACTGTTTCAGAAGGCATCAGAAAGGAGATTCCGCCTATGTTCCGTATGTGGGGAAAGCTTTGGAAGGACAACCATATGCTCCGGGACACGGTTGTGTGTATCACGGACTACAGTCTGTCCCGCACCGCCATGGTATTTCAGTCCCTGGAGGATATCTGCTACCAGTTTGACCTGGAAAAGCCCATCTGGCTGGACGCCAATATTTCCGAGTTCCAGCGGGTAGCCAGGACACGGTTCCGCCAGGACAGCTTTATTGAGCAGGTGGGGTTTGATTATCTGGAGATACAGGTGATTGAGGAGTAAGGCGTCCCTGCCCCTCCTGTAATCTGCATTCTTTCTCTCTTCATAGCAGATGCCACAAGTCCGGTTTCTTTATTCTAATTAAAATCCGCCTGGCAATACACAATCTTCCCGCCCTTCATGGTCATCTGGGGCACTATGGCCTGGCTGCCCTTCATCCGGTGTCCGGCCATATCACTGTAATCCAGGTCTTTGCTGACCACCCGCAGAACCGCAAGATCTGCCGTCGTTCCCACCTCCATGGAAGCCAGCTCTTCCCTGTGGAGCAGCCGGGCCGGGGTCAGGGTCACCGCGTCCAGTACATCCTCCAGGGCCATGCCCAGGGCCAGGTACTTGCTCATGATCCTGGGCAGGCTGTGAAGGGGCTGGAGGAAGAGACCGCAGGTATTCATGTCCGAACTGATAATGTCCGGGACAAAGCCCTGGGCCAGGGCCTGGCGGCACACCTCCAGATCGTAATTGTTCCTGCCGTTGCTGGCGTCAAAAAGGACTCCCCGCTTCCTGGCCTCCAGGATTCCCGCCCGGACCGTGCCGTCCCGGTTCAGAATGGTCTCTGTACCCTTGCCCTGGTAGCAGTGGCAGACAATATCCCCAGGCCGCAGGATTCCGGCCAGCTTCTCCAGGTCCATCACCGGGTCCGTCACATGGACCGCCACCGGACAGCCCAGCTCCCCGGCCAGGTCCACGGTCTCTGCCAGGGACTGCTCTGCCTTGTCCGGGCAGATAATGCCCCGGGACATCCGGGTCTTTAAGCCGACCAGGTTTCCGGGGTATCTGCCGAACAGATGCCGGATCTTGTCCTTGTCAAAATATTCCGCATCCAGCCGTTCCGGGTACCGGTCCGTAACCTGGCCGCCGCTGGCCATAAGAAGAAAGTTGAGAATCCGCACATCGCTGTGAGCCATGACACTTTGGCGGTACAGCTCATAATTGGCTGCCCCGCAGCTGCCCCCGTCCACGGCGGTGGTAATGCCGCAGGGGAAGGAGGCAGTATCCGGGCTGACGCCATTTTCAGTGCCCCGGTGAAAATAATGGACGTGGTAGTCAATAAGGCCCGGTGTCAGGATACACCCCTGGGCATCAATCTCCACATAGCTTTTTCCCGGTTCCACCTGGGCGATTCTGCCGTTTTCCACGGCCACGTCTTCCCGGATACAGCCGTGACGGTCCGGATGGTATACGGCGCCGTTTTTAATCAGAAATGCATTCACATGTTATTCCTCGCTTTATTCTGGCATATGTAGTCCGGGCGCAGCCTCGCCGCGCCCGGAAATGTCCTCCACAGGGAGGTTTACTTTACCGACTCAATGGCTGCCAGCAGCTTGTCCACCAGCTCATCCCCCTGGTCCTTGCGCACCATGTCATAAACTACCGAGGCTTTTTCCTTTAGCTGTGCCAGAACACTGTCCTCAAGAACAATGATCTCGCAGCCTGCGTCCTGGCAGGTCTTTTTGTACTGGGCAATGCTTTCGTCGGCCTTCTCGTTGCCGTAAGCAGTTGCCTCTGCGGCGCATGCATCCACCAGGGCCCTGGTCTTGTCATCCAGGCTTTCATAGAGACCATTGTTCAGCCAGGTTGCATGTCATGATAATTCCGAAATGCACCGGGTCCACGCCTACCGCCGTGGCAATAGGCACCAGGATTGGGGTCAGGATCATAATGTTTGGAATGTTGTCAATGATCATGCCGCACACCAGCATAATGGCATTCATGATCAGCAGGATCACGATCCGGTTGTCCGACACCGCCAGCACCGACTTACTGATGGTCTGGGGATACCGGAGCAGCGTCAGGCACCGGGCAAACCCGTTGGCAGCCGCAATGACAAACAGGATATTCACATATGTCTTTGCCCCGGACATAAAGACCCTGCCGATCTCACGGACCTGAATGGTCTTATACACGAAAATACACACAAACAGTCCGTAGAACACACTGATCACCGCAGATTCCGTGGGACTGCATATGCCGGAATAAATGGTTCCCAGAATAATGACCGGCGTCAGCAGGGCCCAGACACTTTCCCTTAAAAGAGGCAGAAAGCCTTTCTCCCGGATAGCCTTATAGTTGGCCATCAGCCGCTCCCGGTCCTCCCCATGCTTCTTACAGTAGTAAAAACAGTAGACCATCAGGCTGACACCGATGAGAATACCGGGAATGATTCCGGCGATAAACAGTCTGGAGGGGGAGGCATTGGCAGCCGCCGAGTATACAATATAGGAAATACTGGGCGGGATGATCACCCCCAGGCCTCCGGCCACGGTGACAATGGCTGCGGCAAATACCAGGTCATACCCCATATTTACCAGAAACGGAATGGTCATGGCCCCCACCGCGGACACCGTGGCCGGTGAAGAGCCGGAAATAGCCGCGTAGAACATGCAGGTGACCACCACGGCGCAGGGAAAGCCTGCGGTCTTGTTGCCGATGAAATAGGCAAAAAAGTTAAACAGCCGCTCTGACAGTCCCCCTTCGGCCATGATCATACCGGACACCATGAACATGGGAACCGCCAGCAGGGTGAAGCTGTTCATTCCGGCGAACATACTCCGGGCCACGTCTGTGGCAGAAAAGGAGAACTGGGGATTCAGAAGGCTGGGGAAGATCGCCATGATGCCGAACACGCCCCCTACCGGCATGGCCACTGCCAGAAGCAGGGCCAGAACCCCGAAAAATAATCCGATTGCCATTAGGCCTCTCCCCCTTCCCCGGAATGTTTTCTCAGTCCCAGTACCAGCATCTGTACGTACCGCAGGATTCCCAGCAGCACGGCCACGCCCATGACGCTGTAGATCCGGGCCAGTGGAATCCGCAGGGCCGGACTGGCCTGGCCCACTTTGGCCGCATTTTCCACAATCCCCAGGGTCCCTTTCAGCAGAAATACCAGAAACAGGATCATTGCCACACTGCATACCTGCTCCACTGCCTTCTGTACCTGCTTCGGAAGCATGGTGGTGAAGGTGTCCACCCGGATGGAGGTTCCCATGCGGACGGCGCAGGGCAGGCTGAAAAATGCCGACAGCGCCAGACAGTAACAGCAGATCTCGTCGGACCAGCTCAGGGCACTGTGAAAGCAGTAGCGCATGATCACATTGGTAAATGACAGCACGCTCATGACGGCCAGCAGGAATGCAAGAATCATCAGCTCCAGATTCTTGTCAAGCCACTTTACAATGTTCATTTCCTCTATTTTCCTTCCCTCTGTAACTTCGCTTTCGAAAACGTGTATTTTGATTATAGCTGTGGTATAATCAGAAGTAAAGTTACTAATAATTCTAGTTGCTAGTGTATTTACTTCTTGCAGATTGTCAGATCTGTACAGATTTCCAGAGTATGAAACGTGATATTTAAACACACTGACAGCCTATGGCAGAGGCCTGCTGCCGGTATGCCGGTGAATCCCAGAGTGCGTCCGGAAGATTCCGGGAGTACATAAATTCCCAAAGGAGGACACAGACCATGGATCTCAAACAGTTAGAATACGTTATCGCCATCGCGGAGAACGGAAGCATTTCCAAGGCAGCAGAGTCCCTGTTCATCAGCCAGTCAGGCCTGAACCAGCAGCTGATCAAGCTGGAAAAGGAGCTGAATATCCAGCTCTTCTACCGGACCACCCACCATCTGGAGATGACCCAGGCCGGGAAAATCTACGTGAAAAACGCAAAAGATATTATGACCATCAAGAAGAATACCTACAACCAGATCGCTGACCTGGTGGATTCCAGCGCCGGTGTCATCGAGCTGGGCATGACCACGGAGCACGGCAGCAACATGTTCGTGGACGTGTTTCCTGAATTCAGCAAACGTTACCCCAATGTGACCCTGAACCTGTACGAGGGCATTGTCCGCAACCAGCATGAGAAGCTGCTGGCAGGCCACCTTGACCTGGGGCTGGTGCTGGTGAAGGAGCCGGACAAGATCAATCTGGAGTACGTGCATCTCTACAACGAACGTCTGGTGCTGGGGGTGAACCGCTGCCATCCCCTGGCTAAGAAATACGGGGCACCTGCCGGCGCCCCCTTCCCCACCATTGACCTTTCCCTGTTTGCCGGGGAGCCCTTCTCCCTGGTCTTTGCCAGCTCCACCCAGCGCAATGTGCTGCGGCCCCACTTTGAGGCAGCCGGCTTTGAACCTAAGATCCTTTTTGAGACCTCCATGAACCACGTACTCAGCAAGATGGTTGCCCACGACATATGCTGTACCATCATCCCCCAGTCCCATGCCGGCAACTATGACCGGGCCGCCTGGTTCTACCTGACCTCGGACCCGGTCTGGGAGGTGGCCATGGTCTACAATAAAAATAACCCGCCAAGCAAGGCGGGCTGGTACTTCATTAAACTGGCCCAGGAGCATGGGCGGGAGATGGAGAAACGGCTGCGGGAGTTTTCCAAGGAACTGTAACGCTGTGGCTCTGAATAATCAGAAAATCGGCGGTATTGACATATTTCTGCCCGCCATGTATAATAATAACAACGAGTAGCGATACTCAAAAAAGCGGAGTACCCTGCCGTTAAGTGGGAGTGAAAAAAGCGGAGTACCTTGCCAATAAGTAGGAGCCAAAAAAGCGGAGTACCCTGCCATGAGTGGGAGTGAAAAAAGCGGGGCTGGATCGCAGGATTCAGCCCCTTTTTTCGTAGGAGACCAGTATGAATTTTTCATTTTATATGGTAGACACAAAGTACTGTGATTACCTGCGCAAAAGCGATCCCTGTGTGCCTTATACCATGGAGTGCAAAGCGGTCCGCCCCTTTGTGGGAATCGTTTTTTCTGTTAACAGCGTCCATTATTATGCGCCCCTGACCTCTCCAAAGCCGAAACACCTGCACATGAAAAGTCAGGTCGACTTTCTTAAAATCAAAGGCGGAGAATGGGGCGCGGTCAACTTCAATAACATGATCCCGGTTCACCCGAACAGTCTGACGAAAGTGGATATGAAGATTCAGGAAACCGATTCGCTGTCGGACAAAGCCTACAAGAACCTGCTTTCCAATCAGCTTTCATGGTGTAACTCCCATCGCGATTCCATTTTGAAGCAGGCCGAGAAACTTTACTGGCTCATCGTGGATAAAAAAGCGTGGGACAGCCTTGCCAGGCGATGTTGTAACTTTGCACTGGATGAAACCTTGTGCACTGCCTATGCCAGCAAAAATTTCCCGGATAGCGGAAGCGGCGTTCTACATAATGGCCGCTGTTGAAATTCCGGACACCAGATGCAAATAAAATCCTGTTTTTCAAGCCTCAGCCCCTCACTCCGCATACCCAATCAGCCCATCCCCAGTCTGGGCCGTATCAATCACAATGGTCTGTCCCTGGCTGATGGACCCTTCCAGGATAATCCGGGCCGCCACGGTCTCCACATGCTTCTGGAGATACCGCCGCAGAGGCCGCGCACCGTAGGCCGGGTCATAGCCATGGTCACTGACATACTCCCTGGCCGCGCTGGTCAGTTGGATCCGCAGCTCCCTGTCTGCCAGACGCTTATTCACATCCGCCACCATCAGGTCCACAATATGGCTGATATTGTCCCTGGTCAGAGGCTTAAAGAGAATGGTCTCGTCCAGCCGGTTTAAGAACTCAGGCCGGAAGTGGGCCCGCAGCTCCTGCATCACCATGGTCTCCGCCTCAGGCCGGATGGCTCCGTCCTGGTCAATGCCCTCCAGCAGATACTGGGAGCCGATGTTGGAGGTCATAATGAGAATCGTATTCTTAAAGTCCACGGTCTTTCCGGCGGAATCCGTGATCCGCCCGTCATCCAGCACCTGTAACAGCACGTTAAATACGTCCGGGTGGGCTTTCTCCACCTCATCAAACAGCACCACGGAATAAGGCTTCCTGCGCACCGCCTCCGTAAGCTGGCCGCCCTCATCGTAGCCCACATATCCTGGAGGCGCCCCGATCAGCCGGGCCACGGAATGCTTCTCCATGTACTCGCTCATATCGATCCGCACCATATTGTTCTCGTCGTCAAACAGCGCCTCTGCCAGAGCCTTGGCAAGCTCGGTTTTACCTACGCCTGTGGGGCCCAGGAACAGGAAGGAACCAATGGGCTTGGTAGGGTCCTTGATCCCGGCCTTGGACCGGAGAATGGCCTCGGTCACCTTCTGGACTCCCTCGTCCTGGCCTACCACCCGCTCATGAAGCACTCCGTCCAGATGGAGAATCCGGCTGCGCTCACTTTCATTAAGCTTGCTGATAGGAATTCCGGTCCACCGGGAAATGATCCTGGCAATCTCCTCATCCGTCACACTCTCATGAACCAGGCTTAAATCCTGGCTCCTCACCTTCTCTTCCTCCGCCTCCAGCTCCTTCTGAAGCTGCGGCAGCTTCCCGTACTGGAGCTCTGCCGCCCGGTTTAGGTCATAGCTCTGCTGGGCCGAAGCGATCTCCCGGCCCACCTGCTCGATCTCTTCCCGCAGCTGGGACAGCCGGTCCACAGACGCTTTCTCGTTCTCCCACTGGGCCTTCTGGGCCGTAAACTGGTCGTGAAGCTCTGCCAGGTTCCGCTGCAATTCCTCCAGCCGCTCCTGGCTCAGCCGGTCCGTCTCCTTCTTAAGGGCCGTCTCCTCGATCTCCATCTGCATGATCCGCCGGGACAGTTCATCCAGCTCCGTGGGCATGGAATCCAGCTCGGTCTTGATCAGGGCGCAGGCCTCATCCACCAGGTCAATGGCTTTGTCCGGCAGGAACCGCTCGGTAATATACCGGTCCGACAGCACTGCCGCCGCCACCAGGGCCGAGTCGGTGATCTTCACCCCGTGGAATACCTCATACCGGTCCTTGATGCCCCGCAGAATGGAAATGGTATCCTCCACTGTAGGCTGGTCCACATGAACCGGCTGGAACCGCCGCTCCAGGGCCGCGTCCTTCTCCACATACTTCCGGTACTCATCCAGGGTGGTGGCGCCGATACAGTGAAGCTCGCCCCTGGCCAGCATGGGCTTTAACAGATTCCCGGCGTCCATGGAGCCTTCGGTCCTTCCGGCCCCCACAATGGTATGAAGCTCGTCGATGAACAGAATGATCTGGCCGTCGCTTTTCTTCACTTCCTCCAGAACCGCTTTCAGCCGCTCCTCGAATTCCCCCCGGTACTTGGCGCCTGCCACCAGGGCTCCCATATCCAGGGCAAACAGCTTCCGGTCTTTCAGACCCTCCGGCACATCCCCCCGGACGATCCGCTGGGCCAGACCCTCCACCACGGCGGTCTTGCCTACCCCCGGCTCACCGATCAGCACCGGGTTGTTCTTGGTCTTCCTGGACAGGATCTGGATCACATTGCGGATCTCGCTGTCCCGGCCGATGACCGGGTCCAGCTTCTGGCTTCTGGCCCGCTCCACCAGGTCATAGCCGTACTTCTCCAGGGTGTCGTAGGTGGCCTCCGGGTTGTCGCTGACCACCCGCTGGTTCCCCCGGACCGTGGAAAGGACCTTGAGAAAGCTGTCCCGGGTAATGCCGTACAGGCGGAACAGCTCCTTTATGGTCTTATCCGCATACCTGACCATGGCCAGGAAAATGTGCTCCACGGACACGTACTCGTCCCCCATGGACCGGGACTCATCCTCCGCATGGATCAGCACCTTGTTCAGGTCATTGCTGATATACACCTGCCCCCCACTGACCTTGGGCAGGGCAGCCAGCTTCTGCTCCGTCTCACTTACCAGCATCTCGCCGGTAATGCCCATCCTGGTCACCAGCTTTAAGATCAGGCTGTCCTCCAGGGTCAGGAGACTATAGAGCAGATGCTCCTGCTCAATCTGCTGGTTGCCGTACTCGTAAGCCAGCTTCTCACAGTTCTGGACTGCTTCCATGGACTTCTGGGTAAACTTATTTATATTCATAACACTGCCTCCGTCTGATACACTGCAACGTCTCTTTGTTATAGTTGGAATATAACACATGTTGTTAGCAGTGTCAAGAGGTGAGTGCTAATTTTTTATTTCTTCTTCCAGCCGCACCTCAAGCCTTTCCCTGTACTTCACCACCTGGCCGGTCATACTGGGATGGGGGCCGGAATCCCCGCCGCTGCTGCCCAGGCAGTCTGCCAGACGGACAATATCCATTTCCCGGGCATAATAGCTGTCCGCAAACATGTGGCGGAAATTATGGGGAAATACCTTCTCCGTATCCACCCCTGCCTCCCGGCACAGCTGCTTCATTTCCTTCCAGACATTTCTCCGGTCCATGGGCCTGCCGCCCCGGGTCACAAATACCGGGCCGGATTCCAGCCCCATCTCCCGGCAGTACCGCTTCAGAAGCTTCACCAGACTCTCCGGCAGAAGGATCTCCCGGGTCCTGCCGTTGAACGTCACACTGGCAGTCTTCTGGTCCAGACACTCCACCGTAATAAACGGCAGTTCCCCGATTCGTATCCCCGTGGAGCCCAGGGTCTGAAGCATACAGAACAGACGGCGGTTGCCGTTCTGGCCCGCCTGCTTCACCAGGCAGAGATAATCCTCCCTGGTCAGCTTCCGCTTCCTGTTCCGCTCCGCGTCCTGCTCCAGATGCAGCAGCTTCAGGCACAGCTCCCCCTTTTTCAGATAAATCAGATACTGGTTTAAGGCCACCAGCATGGAATTGACGCTGGCAGGCTTATAATGGTCCTTAAGATAATCCCGGTACTGCTCCAGCCCCTCCTGGTCCAGGGGTCTTCCCTGACTGAACCTGAGAAAGGTCCGTATGTCACGGGCATACTTTTCCAGGGTATTGCGGCTTTTGCCCCTGGACACCAGATACTCTGTGTAGCTGCGGACGGCATCCTCCACCAGATCACCGCCCACCGGCGTATCCGGTACCGGATCGCTCTCCTTCTGTTTCATTTCCCCCAGTGCACCATTTTGATCCCTGGTGCCTGTCCCATGTTCTTTCATACTGCTTCCCCCTTTTGTCTTAGTGCGGCGCTTATGCTCCCTGTGGGGCGGACCGCCCGGCGATTGTGCCCTCCCTGTGGGGCGGCCGCCCGGCGCCTCCTGCCTGCCTTGTGGGGCGGACCGCCCGGCGCTTCCTGCCCGCCGTTTCCCCTTCCTACAACCCCTCTTTCAGCCCAGCCACCCAGGTCTCAATGGCCTGGGCCAGGATAAACTGCTGTTGCAGGACTGCCATGCCTGTCTCCGGTATCCCGGGCAGACCGGCCTTCTGACAGATATTGTCCTCCAGGTAAGATTTCAGAACTCTCACATGGTTTTCAATATTGTCCAGACACACCTTCTGCTGCCCAGGCGTAAAATGCTCCAGATTCACAATGACAGCATTGAGATCCAGATAAATCTCCACCGGTTTCCCGGAAAGCTCCAGCATAAGCCGGTCAAATTCCTGTTCCCCCCGGGGAGTAAGGGAATACACCACCTTTCCCGGCATCTTCCCTTCCTGGACGACAGTTCCCCGGACCAGCCCCTTCTCCTCAAGCTGGATCACTTTCTTGTAAATGGAAGGGGTACTGATCCTGACCCACCTGGAAATATTCCGGTACTTAACCAGTTTCTGAATGTCGTATGCGCTTAAGGCCTCCTTTTTCAGCATGCCCAGCACAATCAGATCAATCGTCGCCATAGGCTCTTCCTTTCCTGACAGCAATACTGGAGTAACCGCCTGGTACACCGCTGCACCAGATCCCCGCGGACGGTTACATACTGGATACTGTAATTGATACTACAATGGATTCCCGGACTTGTCAAGCAGCTTGTCCACAAGCTGGCAGACCTGCCCCAGGCGCTTCCCGCCAGTCCCTTACCGCCCCTCCTGATTCTGGCAGGCCCGCAGATACTCATAGGCAATCAGCTCCACCAGCATCATGGCCTGGGGGAAAAAGGTGTTAGGCGACGTATTTAAGTCATCCAGCTTGCACAGATCCTCCACCCGGAACCAGATATCCGCGTGACGGCTCACGCTGTTCTCCTTCTCCCCGGTAACCGCCACCGTGAAGACCCCGTTCTCCCGGGCCGTCCGGATCTTGTCCCGGACCTGGGGCGTCTCCCCGGATTTGGAAACGCAGAAGAAGATCCCCATACAGTCCAGGTTATTCTCAAACATTCCCACCGAATCCTCCCCGCTGGCAAAGATACTCCGCTTCCCCATATTCACCAGCTTCCGGGTCATGTAATTGCCCACCGTGGCCGAGAATCCCGTGGCATAGATAAAAATCAGGTCATCCTTCTCCCGGCTCATCCGTTCCGCAAAGCTTTTCAGCAGGTCATATGGATTGTAATACAGCAGCGAAGACGCACTGAAGCTGGCCAGAAAGGTCTGCCCCTCACTGGCCAGCCGCTGGGGCTCCTCCACCAGAGGCCGCAGCCTGTAGCACATATCCACAAATCCCCCGTACCCCATTTTCTTGGCCAGCCGCATAATGGTGGAAGTGGAAGTATAATTGGCATGGGCAATGGCCCGCACCCCCTGGGACAAAGCCGTATCCAGATTCCCCACAATGTACTCCAGCACCTGCTGCTCCGTATCCGTAAGATTCTTATCCTGAACCAGTTTCACAAGATTCATAGAAATCTCCCTTCCCATTCCCTCTTTCATGGCTCCGCTGCCTGCCCCGCGGCATTCCGGATACCCCCTGAACGTTCCCAGCTACAGTATACAACATCTCCGGAAAAAACGGAACCCGGTAACCCGTTACCATTCCCCGTAACCCGTTCCTTTCCGTCTCCATTCTATTTACATCTGTCCCTGGTCCTGCTATGATCAGAACAGCGAAACAGCCAGGCCAGGCAGATCAAAAGGATGGACGCATCCTGTTGCTTCACCGTAACCGCTCCGGCCATTTCCGGAGGGCTACATCCCATCAACCAACAAGGAGAATCCCAATGAAAGAAAAACTCATGGATGTAATGCAGAAATTTTCCAAAGCAATGTTCATCCCGGTACTGATTCTGCCCATTGCCGGTATCCTGATCGCCGTAGGCAATCTCTTTACCAACACCCGGCTCATGGCCGTGCTGCCATTTCTTGACAACCCTGTTACCAAGGGCTTCGGCACCCTGCTGTCCGGCTCCCTGACTGCCATTCTCACCAACTTAGGCATCATCTTCTGTGTGGGCCTTACCGTAGGACTGGCGGAAAAGAAGAAATCCGAAGCCGGCTTCATCTCCCTTCTGTCCTTCCTGGTGTTCATCAATGCCATGAACAAATTCATGGGACTGCGGGGCATGCTGGTAGAAGGCTCCTTAAGCGGCACCGGCCAGGCCATGGTCCTGGGTGTCCAGGTTCTGGACATGGGCGTGTTCCTGGGACTGATGCTGGGCATCATAGTAGCCCTGGTACATAACCGGTTCTGCGAAACCGAATTCAACAATGCCTTCCAGATCTACGGCGGCACCCGGTTCGTGTTCATCGTGCTGATCCCGGTGATGGTGCTGATGGCTGTGGTCCTGACCTTTGTATGGCCCTTTATCCAGTCCGGCATCAATGCCCTGGGAGCCTTCATCCAGACCTCCGGCAACTTTGGCATCTTTGTCTACGGAACCCTGGAACGGCTTCTGATTCCCACCGGCCTGCACCACCTGGTGTACACTCCCTTCCTCTACACCTCCCTTGGCGGCGTAGCCACCGTAGGCGGCCAGGTGCTGGAAGGCGCCCGGAATATCTACTATGCGGAAATCGTTGACGAGACCGTGCAGGTATTAAGCCAGTCCGTGATCTGGGATGCCCGCGGCATCTCCAAAATGTTCGGCTTAATCGGTGCCTGCCTGGCCATGTACCACACCGCCCGCCCGGAGAACCGGGGCAAGATCAAAGCCGTACTGATCACCGCTGCTGTCACCTCCTTTGTTGCAGGCGTTACCGAGCCCATCGAATTCAGCTTCCTGTTTGTGGCTCCGGTGCTGTTCGTAGTCCACGCCGTCCTGGCCGGCTCCAGCTTCGTGGTGCTGAACCTGATCGGCTGCCGCGCCATCGGCCCCAACGGATTCATTGATTTCCTGCTGTACAATGTGCCCCTGGGCTTTGCCAAGACCCGCTGGCCCCTGTACATCCTGGTAGGCCTGGTCTACTTTGCACTGTACTACGTGATCTTCCGGGCCCTGATCACTAAGATGAACTTAAAGACCCTGGGCCGTGAAACCGAAGGCATGGAGATGAAGCTCCACACCAAAGCCGAGTACAAGGCCAAGGTGGCAGAGGAAAATGCCGCCGGTTCCGATGCCGCCTCTGACGGTGTCAACGCTCCCCTGATCGTGGAAGCCCTGGGCGGAAAAGACAACATTCTGAAAGTAACCAACTGCTACACCCGCCTCCGCACCGAGCTGGCCAACCCGGACCTGGTCCAGGAAGATGTGCTGCGGGGCCAGACCGGCGCCACTGCCGTGGTGCGCAAAGGTAAAAATGTCCAGGTAGTATACGGACTGAAAGTCACTGCTGTCCGCAAGGCCGTGGACGCGGAACTTGGGTTTAAAGATAATGACTAACCAAATAGAAAGGAGCAATATAAATATGAAAGAATTTTCCGTAGTAATCGCCGGCGGCGGAAGCACCTACACACCCGGTATTGTCATGATGCTTATGGACAGCCTGGAGCGTTTCCCCATCCGCAGCCTGAAACTGTATGACAATGATGCCCTGCGCCAGGAAACCATTGCCAGGGCCGTGGCCATTGCACTGAAAACCGTAGCCCCCCAGGTGGAATTCTCCTACACCACAGACCCCAAAGAAGCCTTTACCGGCGTGGACTTCTGTATGGCCCACATCCGCAGCGGCGGATATCCCATGCGGGAGCTGGACGAGAAGATCCCCCTGCGCCACGGAGTGGTAGGCCAGGAGACCTGCGGCCCCGGCGGCATCGCCTACGGCATGCGCAGCATCCCGGACATTATCCAGCTTATTGACTATATGGAAGAATACAGCCCTGACTGCTGGATGCTCAACTACTCCAACCCGGCTGCCATTGTGGCCGAAGCCTGCCGGGTTCTGCGGCCCCACTCCAAAGTCATCAATATCTGTGACATGCCTGTGGGAACCCTGCGCCGCATGAGCTACATTGTAGGCAAGACCCCCAAGGACCTGGATGTGTGCTACTACGGCCTGAACCATTTCGGCTGGTGGACCAGCGTCCGGGATAAGGACGGCACCGACTACACGCCCCAGCTTATTGATTATGTCAGCAAGAACGGCTACCTGACCCAGAAAGCCATTGAGACCCAGCACATGGACGCCAGCTGGCAGGCCACCCACAAGAAAGCAGCAGACCTGCAGGCCGTGACCCCGGACTGTCTGCCCAACACCTACTTAAAATACTACCTGTTCCAGGATTATGTGGTGGAGCACAGCGACAAGGAGTACACCCGTGCCAACGAGGTCATGGACGGACGGGAAAAGAAGGTCTTTGGCGCGGCCAGGGCCATCATCGAAGCCGGACATTTCCAGGGAGACGAATTCGAGATCGACAACCACGCCGCCTTCATTGTAGACCTGGCCCGTGCCATTGCCTACAATACCCATGAGCGGATGCTGTGTATCGTGGAGAATAAAGGCGCAGTCTCCAACTTCGATCCCCACGCCATGGTGGAGGTTCCCTGCCTGGTAGGAAACCAGGGACCGGAGCCCCTGTGCCAGGGAGACATTCCCACCTTCCAGCTTGGCCTTATGCAGCAGCAGGTGGCCGTGGAGAAGCTGGTGGTGGAAGCCTACTGCGAGCACAGCTACCAGAAGCTGTGGCAGGCCCTGACCCTCTCCAAAACCGTTCCCAGCGCCAGCGTAGCCAAAGAGATTCTGGACGACCTGATCGAAGCCAACAAGGCATACTGGCCGGAGCTTAAGTAAGTTTCTGCCTTATCAAAGACCAAAGGAGCTGAGAAGCCGGTGTTTCGGTCAGACACCGGCTTCTCAGCTCCTTTTTACATGTATCCCGGCGGTCATCTGGTTATACCGCTGCCCCGGAGCGTGTCTCACTCACTACATTCCCGGATCTTCCCCAGCAGATCTTCCACATAATGCTCCCAGGTAAATACCTGTGCCTCCTGATACCCCTTTCTGGCAATGGCCTCCCCCTGGTCCGGGTTCTCCAGAAGGCCCGTTACAAGCCTGGGAAGCCTCTCCGGCTCCTTCAGGGAATAGTAGACCACGGACTCCTGGTCCCGGAAATGCTTCCGGAAAAAGCGGCTGGCATCGGTCAGGGCCACGGACTCCCGCAGCATGGCATTGAACACCCGGTCATGGCTGCCTGCCTTGAACCAGGGCATCACATTGAGACAGATTCTGGCATTCTCCATCCAGGCCAGGGTGTCTGCCAGGGGAATCCGCTCCCGGGTCAGGCTGTGAAGATGGGGATTCCCGGCGCAGGGACAGTTCTGCCATCCGTCCCCCAGAACATGGATATCCACCCCGCCTTCCGCCAGGGCCGTCACCACCCGCTCCCGGGTGACCATCCGCACCCAGCCGTCCAGAAGACTCATTCCGGACACAGCCCCGTCGATCCGGTCCGGGGTCACGGGCCAGCCCTCCGGGAACAGGGTTTCCGACACCACCTGGTCCACAGACAGACCGGTATCCTCCAGCAGCCGCTCCCCCATGGCCCGGTAAAGCTTAAAATCCCCCGGCTTCATGGTCTGTCTCATTACATCCAGGAATCCCTCCGGCCTGGTATAAGTCCCGGAGAACAGAAGATCCAGCTTCTTCTCCCTCCAGGGAACAGGGCGGCCTTTTACCGGGGTCCCGCCGTGGGGCATAAACTCCACATGCTTCACCTGGGGGAAATACTGCTTCACATAGTCTACATGAAGCTCATCCGGGCACAGCAGCAGATACCGTTCCAGACACGGGCTTTCCAGATAAGGACGCAGGTCCATATGGAAAGGCGGGTCCATGAGAATGTTCACCACCAGGGCGCCCAGCTGGTTCCAGAGCTGCCACAGCTCCTCCTTCTGGATGGCCTCCCCGTTGAAGGTCAGCACCGCATCCACGCCCTCTGTGAGAAAAGCCTCCATGGCTGCCCCGTCATGGGTGCCCCTGGCCAGGTCGCAGATAAATGTGCTATGCCCCAGCCGCTCCAGCTCCCCGGCAATCTCCGTGGTAAAGTATCTGGTATCCTGATAATACCCCTTCTCGTTTCCCGCATAGAACAGAAGAAACCTCCCGGGACTTTCCTGTGTCCGGCCAGTTCCCGCTTTCCCGGCAGTCTGCCGGACCCGGGCCCCCTGGGCTCCTGCCCCGTCCACAGCCGGCTTTCCGTCCTTCCCGCTGTCCCGGCTCTGTCCTGCCCCGGCTCTGCCCGGGTCTCCTGCCGTTTCCTGCTGGTACACAAGAAAACTGTTCTCGCAAAGCAGGTTCCGGTAACCGGCAGCCTCCACCTTCCGTCCGTAATCCCGGTCCAGGAGAACTCCGTCCCGGAAGACCTCCCCAGGCACCCCTGCCTGGTCCAGTACCTGACGCCGTACCAGCACGGCTGCCCCCTTTGTCCAGGGTATTACCTGGAAGGGATACCGCATGGGGACATTGATACGGCTGACCTTATCCTGGAAACCGGACAAGCCTTCCCCACCCGGTTCCGGGACAGCACTTCCGGTCCCGTCTTCCGCCAGCCACCGCACCCGGGAATTGACGATCCGGCTGGACATGCTCCCGGCGGTTCCTGCCTCCCTGGAGCCATACAGAGCCATCCGCAGCCAGAACAGGGCATGATCCGGCAGAAGGGTGCCGCTGTCCAGGAAAAGACAGTCTGCATCTGCCCAGGCCGCAGCCACTCCCTTCTCCCAGACCAGGGACTGCTGCCCCTGTCCGCTGGCAGCGACTGTACCATCCTCCCGTTGTCCATCCGGTTCCACCACAACCACGTCCGCCTGCTGCCGCAGCCACTCCAGCTCCCTGCCATGCAGACGCTCCCCCGCGGTCACGGCCACCACCTGCCCCTGGCATCCGGCCAGGTCTTTGCGCACCTGCTCCACACACTGCTCCACAGAGCCGCCGCCGTGACACTGGATCACCACGGCCACCCGGCCTGCCCGGACTCCCAGGCCTTCCGAAAGCTGTCCCAGCATCTCCCGGATCTGGGCCTGGTCCTCCGGGTCCTTACAGCAGGCCAGGGCATGCTCAAAACAGAGCCAGGACTGCTCCTGGTTCTCATCCAGATAATAATTCCCCAGCATCACATACAGCTCATAATTGTCCGGATTGCAGCAGAGCCCCTGGCGGATGGCCGCCCACACCCGCCTGCTGTCCCCCAGGCTCTGCCCGGTACTCCCGTCATAGATTGCAATCACATCATCATACCTGCCGCCCCGGGCCTTATATTCCTCCAGCACCCGGTCCGCCTCCCGGTAATTCCCTGCGGCAGCCAGACTGTGCAGCTGTTCCCTGATCCTGCTTTCTTCCCTATGGTCCATATTCTTATTCCTTTCCGGCAATGCTGCTGCCATTGCTGTTCCTGCCCCAGCCGGTTTCTTTTCTCATCTGCCGGGGAAACACACATAAAGGCCAGAACGCGCCCTATCCGCATTTCCTCATGGCACACTTTCTCTCTGCCAGCTGCATATCCTGAATCTGACTGTTCAGGGCATTAAATTTGCTTCTGACCCTGATGTTCTGGTTCCTTACCAGGTTCTGCATCCACTGTTTTTCCTCTTCTTTATACGGATCACTCCAGAACCTCTTTATGAACCTGGAAACATGACTTTTCAATGACCAGTTCAGACCGGAGGCTTCATTAATCATCCCGAAATCACTTACCGTCTCCATTTCATCTACCCTGCCGGACAGATACCTTAATATCAAAATATCACAAAATGTAAAGGGCATAATGTCATAATCAAGCTGCAACAAAGACATATAAGGTCCACCTTGTTTAATATCATCTGTGACCACCGCATATCCGCCGATGGTCTGTGCCAGTGAAATGGCATATACCTCTCCCAGATCCCCAGCCCCATATAACTGTCTGTTCTCATTAACATTATTTTCAAATATTCGGAATACAGACAAATTCTTTAATTTATCATCCGTGTATACTTCTATTCTGCCGGATAGAATATCTGCATCAACCCTCTGCAAAATGTCCTGCCCATGATGCGCAAGTTCCACTTTCCGAATCTGCTCATACAGAAAAACCCCATCTTCAAAAATATCGAACAGGATGTTCTCCAGACCGGCGCGGTAGAAATGGATGATCACATTGGTATCCAGAGAAGCTCTCAATCCACCAGTCCTCCTATCAAATCATCCAGATCATCACGGCCCTCCACCGGTTTCCTAAGCCTGTCCCGGATATCATCCATGGAAAGCTTATAATATTCCAGCGATCTTTCCAGTGTTTCCAGCGGTATGGCATTGTGGTTATAATTATAGATTACATAATCAATATATTCATATGGAATACATATCTCCAGACTGGGCTCATTCAGACGGCTGCTGCCGCCAACGCTGCGCAGCAGATTGCCCACACGGGACAGATTCCGTTCATTATCAATCCGGATTCTTCCGTTATGATCAATCCTTCCAAGATTCTCCAGACGGTTCAATGCCATGTCAAAGCTTACATGAAACTCGGACATCATTCTCGCAATGTCCATTGCAGTCAGACCATGGATTTCAAAATTTTCCATTTCCAGGTCAAAAAACTTCGCCACATCACCGGCTGGCATCAGAAGGCAGGCCGCAAAATAGTTGGCCTCCTGCTCCCTCTCATCAACACTTTTGCCTGAAATCGTAGCCGTATTATCTATAAAAGGGACATTCCCCTCCATATGCAGAACCGCATGGCCGATCTCATGTGCCAGTGTGAAGATCTCCCTGGTCAGACGGCTGGAGGAATTGGTAAATATAACCGTATCCGCATCCTTTTTCATTACAAATCCCAGATCCGCATCTTCACCAAGGGGATACCGCAGCAGCTTATAACCGCATCTGTCACATTCCCTAAATAAGTCGAGAATCCCATAACGGCTGACCTTGCAGGTTTCCCGAAAAGAATCAGCTTTGATTCTTATCTCTTTCCTTCTGCTGTTATACATACCGTCTCCTTTGAATCTTGAAGCAGTTCCGCCTTCTGCTGTAGCTTTCCATACAAATGCTTATTGGCATAAAACAGATCCAGCATATCCAGAATCATCTCTGAAGAAGCACTGCCCGAACCAGCTCTGTATGCAACAGCCGGACTTTCATCCAGCACCCTGGTTATATCTCCTACTGTCACATCCAGCAATCCGGCAATCCGGGTAAGCACATCCAGGGTAATCTGATTTGTTCCGTTCTCAATACGTGCATACTTTTGTCTGCTGACCCCAATCCCTTCCGCCATCTGCTCCTGGGTCAAATGCTTTGCACTTCTTAAATCCCTTATGCGCTCTCCCAATAATTCATTCATGGCTTTTCCTCCATTGTTGTGTACTTTCTATTCTACCACAAATGCTTCTGTTGTCAACAAAAATGTTATGTTTTTAAAATATTATCATTTACTATGTTATGTTTTTGTAACATACATGAGCGGTATTACTTTTTCTATAGGAGGGCATCTTCTGTAACAGTTCAGATAGGTCTGCGCGTTCACCACGCTGACCGTACGAAAACGTAATGGTCGCGGGCGTTCGCCCGATGGGGAAAAAGGGGCAAAAACAGCCTTACAAGCAGGCTTGACGTCTGTTTTTGCCCCTTTTTCCCCGCCCTGCCAGCTTAACAAAAAACTGCCGCCACACAGAATCCCCATTCCGTATGGCAGCAGCCTGTTATTCCATATTCATTTCAGCCTTTGGGGTCCTTACTTTCCCGCATCCACAAAGGTCAGATTCTCTGCCACTGTCTCCCCATTGACCTGGATGGTCAGATAGACCAGATCCATATTCTCAATGAAGGTATTGGCCACGGCCTGGAGAAGCATATCATTCTTCTCATCCGGGAACTGGCTTAAATTCACGGTCCCGTACTCCTTCACATTGCTTTCGAACTCAATGCCGGGAATCTTCACCACACCGGGGCCCACTTCCTCGCTGGCCGGCTCTCCCTCAGCCTTGAACTCAATGACCTCGGTCCCCTCGGCCAGAACACCGTACTTAATCAGAAGGTCCGCCACGGTCTGGGCATCCTTCCCCTCCACCGCGTCCATGGTCCCCTCCAGCTTGGTGCCGTCAGCGCTGACCGTATAGATGGAAATCACATCCAGATCCGGGGCTGTGGGGTCCGGCAGCTTGGTACTGTCCACACTGTTGCCTGCCGCTCCCTGGGGCTTCTGGGCTGCCTGGGTCTCCTTCACCTCACCGGTCTTGCCCTTCTCCGGAGTGGGCGTACAGGCAGCCAGGGAAAGGATCATCATGGCTCCGATCAAACACATAATTGCCTTTTTCATAATGTAAATTGCCTCCTCTTTCATACATTGCCGTCAACCAGGCAGCCTGTCCGGCAGCCTCAAACTCCGTCTGCCTGCTGCATGATACCTGCTCTGTCCTGAAACCCCTGAAACCAGGAAGTCAGCTTCCCCAGGGATTTCAGCAGCACTTCCGTCTCCTCCTGGGTCAGATGCTCCAGAATCTCATGGATCATCTGGCGGTGGAAATTCTCATGATGCGCATATGCCTTCCTTCCCTTCTCGGACAAGGAAATGTACACGACCCGGCGGTCTTCCTGCCCCCGCTCCCGGATCACATAGCCTTTCTTTACCAGACTGTTCATGGCAATGGTCAGAGTCCCCACAGTCACCGACAGCTTTTTGGCAATGGAAGACATGTTCTTGGGCACCCCGGTGCCGATCACCTGGATCACATGCATATCATTATTGGTAATATCCTTAAATTCCTGAGTGATGATGGCCCGTTCCTCCAGACCCATAATGTCCCGGAACAAGTTGACCAGAAAGTCATTCAGCATCTCATAAGTATCCACTTTTTCCCTCTCATTTACATGGGCAGACAAAAGCTTCCCACTGATTATACATGATTTCATGCAACTATACAACCTAATAATCCTTAGAAAATTCTTACAAGGATGTGAACATTTGTTACAGTTCACGGGGCGGGGAAAACTGGACGAAAACAGACGTCAAGCTGG
>CAJTOV010000061.1 GCA_910577765.1 uncultured Lachnospiraceae bacterium | reverse complement strand
GGCGTCCGCCCGATGTGGAAAACTGGACAAAAACAGTCTTACAAGCCAGCTTGACATCTGTTTTTGTCCAGTTTTCCCCGCCCCGTGGACTGTAACTTGTGAATTGTTTATAAAATTCAAACATATCCACAACTATTTTAATTTCTGCCAAAATAGTGTATAATAAACACAAACATAAAAAGGAAGTGTGGCTATGAACATTAAACAGCTTCAAGGGCTATATAATGCTTCTGATTCTAACATAAAATGGGCAAAGCATTGTTTAGAACGAATGCAGGAAAGAGATATAAGTATAAATGATGTAGAATCCTGCTTACAGACAGGCGAAATCATAGAGGACTATCCAGATGATTTTCCTCACCCTAGTTGTCTCATTTTCGGATATACAAAAGAAAATAAAGTATTGCATATTGTTGTTGGTTCAAATGGTGATACCATATTCTTTATAACCGCTTATTATCCTAACACGGATAAATTTGAAACAGATTTAAAAACAAGAAAGGGGCAATAACTATGTGTATGTATTGTAAATGCAAAATCACTATTCAATCTTTCACAACCCATGTAGTTAATTATAAAAACTGCATTATCATCATCAAAAATGTGCCTTGTGAAGAATGTGAACAATGTGGAGAAAAATATTATTCCAATGAAGTTGCAAAACAGCTTGAAAACCTTGTTAATATCGCCAAACAGCTTATGCAGGAAATAGCCATTATTGATTATTCAAAAGCCGCATAACCATATCATGTAACTGGCAGCAGCATTTTTTATATTTACAATGCTGCTGCCGATTATATTGTTGACCCAATACTGTATTACTATTTGCCGTTTCTATATGCGCATCCATCACAAGGTGTATAATTCAATTTCTCATAAAAGGAACTGGATTGCGTTTTTATCTCTCTATCAACTTCAACCTTTATTCGTTCCATAAGATCACCATTAAATCGCGGCCCTTTTGTGATAACCATCGAATCTATGATATAATCAGGCACATCGACAGCAATACCCTCATAATGAATATCTTGATCTAAATCAACTCGTAATCGTATCTCTTTTTCATAAGACCAGGCATCATCTTTAATATAACCGATTAATGATGGGGCATTTATCGACTTTAATAAATCGTTTTTAGCACCCCCACATGAAATCTTTTCAATCTTTCCATTTATATCTTGCTTTATATATGCCACTCTTGTGACAGAAACTTCAGCTTTGTCCAACTCAACATACATATTTTCATCTACCTTTTTACTTTGCGGATCTGCACTATATATTTTCCTGATATCCTTTTTCCATTTCTTAAACTGTGCTTTTGGAATCGATATCATAACTCCATCTTCCCACGGTTGTGCGTACATACTCCACATCGCAACACTTTCAGACTTTTCAATCATAAAACTTGAAAAGAAAATATTATCTCGTGTATCAAGACCTTGTTGAATTTCCAAACCATCATTCATATTTTTAGGATTTCCTAAATACCAATATTTTTTAGATATTATACTCAAGGCGGCCCTCAATCCGGTATATTGGCACACCATCTTTGTATTATCAAGTCTTCTAGTCATGTCGCGGAGATAACTTTGTAATTCATTCGCATTTTTTATTTTTTCAAAATTAGTGACTTTTACACTCTTGTCCATTTTATCTTGTATGATGTTATATAGAAGCAAAAACAACATATTCCTTTCATTTTTCTTGCATTGTCGTTGTACCTATATATTCTCTTAATGTAAACCATTGTCTCTCTACTTTACTGCCTCATTTCTACATTTTCGGAGATCCACTGGTTTTCTCACATCAGATGGTATTATCCGCATATGTCCTTTCAAAACCGTACCTGCGACTCTACCCTCGTTATTTGTGCATCCGCTTATGCTTCAAAATTAACTTTATACATTTGAGCTGAGATGCACAGTTCTTTCAGCGATCCCTCACGAACTGATATCTTGCCTTCCATACCCACAGCATCAAAGTCATATACTCTATACAAGCAATACTGTTTCGGAAACTTTTCACTCATCGTCAGCTCATTAGCTGTTATAAAAATTGAGCTTTCCTCAGGCCCAGTTGTTGTTTTTACTTCTATATATAGTTCTCTACCCTGCCTATCGTATGATAATATATCATATCCCAAACCATCGCCATCCAATTTCGCCACTCTGCGAACCTGCTTGTTTTTCCCCAGGTGATATGTTTTCACCTTATTTCTTTCATACTGATAAACAAACTCCTCCCCTGCTTCCCCTAAACTTTTCTGTATTTTAGCATCTTCTATATAATCAATATGGACTCCCTTTAAATGCACTTCTGAACTTTTTGCTTTTAATGTGAATTTCTTCACAATTATATTCTTTTTTTCATCAAATATTTCCGGGGCATTAAAATACCGGGCAGAGTATATAATGTCCTGCACTAGAAGGTGGTATTCCGGATCATAATATTTCTCTCGTCTTGCTTCATACATTTTCAATAATTTTCTATCAGAAAGAACTCTTTTTAGTACCATATCACACATACTTTCAAATACAAACAGCAGATCAATGCTTCCGGCCTTCGGCAATTCCGCATAATCGATCAACTTTGCAAAATCCACGAACATCGAATATTTATAAAGATAAAACTTATCAGGATATCTCATATTCAAATAGACCATAAGCGCCCTATGATCCTGATAAGTTTTATGATGCCCTTCGCTTCCATGCCTTGACAGAATTCCATTAGCGCCTTCTCTGAAATGCTCCATCCGTTCCTTCAAATCAACAGATAAATTATATAAATTTCCAAACAACCCTCTAACCGTTTCCGGTTCCTTTTGGGCAGCCCAAATAATAAACTCGCGCGGATAGTAACTTCCAGCGGCCATTAGATTTTTTGTTTTATACAATGCATTTTCAAGCATTATAGGAAAACTTTTGGCCTCTATATCCCAATTGTTCTGAAAATGAACCACTGCTTCCCATTTATATATTTCACGCTGCTCAATTTGGCCGTAATGATCCTTATAAAAATCGTATATTGCATTAAACATCTTAATATTCATATCTTGTCACCTCAATTATACTTAACATCCCTATCATCCACTTTATTCAAATCTAACATATCATATTTCGGGAATAAAAGAAACAAAAAATCATCTCCTATACATGTTTCCTGCCAGACAATTGTTAAATTGCCAGACCCATTGATTTTACTGGTTTTTATTGCTTTTTCTATATAAATTTCCCCTCCGTTTATGGTAAAATAGAACTGCTAACCAATACTTCACTCACAAAAGGATGAGAAAATTTATGGCTGCTAAATTCCATCAGATTTCTTTAAATGAACTCTTTTCAGACTGCCAGGACATGTTCACTCATGACACCCTATCCTTCAGAAGATATTAGCGGATAAAAATCAACTGAATTTCCAAAAACACGGTATTGATTTTGAAACAGCAATGCTGGTTTTTAACGATTTACAGCGCATTGAAATATACGATGTGGAACACAGTATTCATGAGGACCGCTACAACACGATTGGAATGGTAAATGATGTACTATTTGTCGTCTACACGGAACGAAAAGAAAATATACGTCTAATATCGGCAAGACTTGCTACCAGGGCAGAAAGGAGTATTTATTATGATACGGACAGCTATTTTAGATAGAAACCAAAAGCCTACCAAAGAACAAATCCAGCAAATCGAGGAGGCCGCCAAAAGAACCATTGTATTTGATGAAGACTCTCCCGAACTTACGCCTGCAGTGGAAAAAGCATTCCGTTTAGCAGCAAAAAACCGCAACACACAAAGAAAAACAAATATATCATAATCTTCCAGGAAAGGGGTGTGTCGAGTCAAAATCCCCCCCTATGTACAGCCGCCAAAGCCAGGCGGGCCTGGCCCTGGCGGCTGCCATCACTTTTTCATTAGTAATTATGGGCATTCCTCTCAAAGTAAGCCTTGGGATAAGCGCATACCGGGCAGACCTCCGGAGCCTGGTCCCCTTCGTGAATATACCCGCAGTTGCGGCATTTCCAGCCCAGAGGCACATCTCCCCGGAAGGTGCCGTTGCTCTTTAAATGTTCCACCAGTCTGCGGTAACGCTTCTCATGGGCAGCTTCCACGGTCCCCACCAGTTCGAATTTCTTTGCCAGCTCCGGGAATCCTTCTTCCCTGGCTTCCCTGGCCATGCGGGCGTACATGTCTGTCCACTCCATGTTTTCCCCGTCAGCAGCGCTGTTTAAGTTCTCCTCTGTGGAACTCATGCAGCCCAGTTCGTTGAACCAGAGGCGTGCATGGGCCTTCTCCTGTTCGGCAGTCTCCAGATACAGGGCAGCCATCTGCTCATACCCGGCGTTCTTTGCCGCGTCGGCATAGAAGGCGTAGCGGGTCCTGGCCTTACATTCTCCGGAAAATGCCTCCCACAGGTTTTTCTCTGTTTTTGTTCCAGCATATTTGGACATGGTACTGAATACCTCCTTGGATAGATTGTGGTATTAGTATGGACGGATTTTCCAAAATTAACAGAGAAATTGAGAAGAAACAGGACAGCTGTAACCGTAAGTCAGTGCAGGTCCACGTGGCTTCCCACTGCCTCCGCCATCTCCTGCCAGTGGTCAATCCGGCGTTTTAAGTCTGCCCTGCTCTCTTCATCCTCCCGGAAGGCGATCAGGGTCCAGTCCATCTCTTCCAGTGCCTGGAAGAATTCCGGCATCTTCTGGAAGGGTACGGAGATCATCCGCAGGCCGGAGGGATAGGCCTTCCTCCGCCTTAATCCGTGATAATATCCGGTGGTTACATGGTTGACCTTGCCGGATATAATGGGATACGCATACATCCAGGCACAACTGATAACCGGGGAGGATTTGGACTCCCAAAGGTCCCCGGAGATATAGCTGGTAGCCCGCATCAGAATATCCGCCTGAGGCAGATCCGCCACAAAAAACAGCAGGTCCGGATCAAAATCACAGTCCAGCGCAGGACAGAATTCCACGAAATTCACGGTATGGGGTTCCACAATGGGAAGCTTCTGGTAAAGCTGCTGGCATCCCACCGGCGATTTGTAGCAGCCAAAATCATAGCCTGCCTGGCCGCTTGCCGTCACCGGCGGCTTGTCGATCATGCCCAGGGCCATTCTGCCGTAGCAGGCATCATCGCTTTCACCAATATAGAAATGCTTACCGGTCTCCTGGACCACTTTTACATACTGGCAGAAAGCCAGCTTCTCGCCGCTGTAATGGGGTACATCCGGCTGTTCAAACCGCAGCTTCACGGCCACGGCCGGGTAGGATAAATCCAGTTTCCTGATCAGTTCTTTGTCAGATTGTCTAAGCATCTTTGCTCCTTCTCTCTCCTCTCACGATTTCATATGGTTTTTAAGGACCTTCATCCGCTCCAGTGCCGCCGCCACATAGCTGGTGGGCGCTGCCAGATTCCAGCGCTCAAATCCTTCCCCTGCGCTTCCGAATATGTATCCCTCATCCAGGAACAGATGAGCCTCTGTTTTCAGAATCCGGGCAAGCTCATGGCATTCTATGCCCAGCCCGTTGAAATCCATCCACAAGAGATAGGTGCCTTCCAGCTTCATCACCTGGACCTGGGGGAACTCCCTGGCCAGGAAATCCGTGATCAGCCGCCGGTTGGTATCAATGACCTGCAAACACTCCTCCAGCCAGGCTTCCCCACAGGTGTATGCCAGACGGCAGCCCTCCAGTCCCAGAATATTGCATTTGGGATTGCCGTCATCCTTCTGCTGCTCAGTGTAGAAAATCTCACGCAGTTTCTGGTCCGGAATGATCACATTGGCTGTCTGAAGCCCTGCCAGGCTGAAGGTCTTGCTGGGTGCCGTACATACAATGGAATGCAGGGCAAATTCCTCACGGATGGACCCAAAGGGAATATGCTTATGCCCCGGCATCAGCAGGTCGCAGTGGATCTCGTCCGAAACCACCAGAACCTGGTTGTCTATACAGATCCGGCCGATCTGCTCCAGCTCTTCCCGGGTCCATACCCGGCCGCTGGGATTATGGGGGGAACAAAGGATCAGCAGGCGGGTATTGGGATCAGCAGCCTTCTGGCGGAAGTCCTGAAAATCAATGCAGTAGGTATCTCCCTCCCGGACCAGCGGGGCATCCACCAGCTTCCGGTCCAGACGGGAAACCGCAAAATACATGGGATAATACACCGGTGTCATCAGCATGACCCCCTCCCCGGGTCTGGTGAAGGCCTTGACTGCCGTAAAAAACGCATTGATAACACCTGGGGTATCCCGGATCCACTCCGGCTGAATCTTCCATCCATGACGGCGTTCCTCCCAGGAAACAACCGCCTGCCGGCAGGCATCTGTCATGTTGGCATAACCCATGACATTTTCATCCAGAAACCGTTTCAGGCCCTCCCGTATCTCAGGAACCATGTCAAACTCCATGTCCGCCACGGAAAAGGGAATCACGTCTTCCGGGAAATATCCCAGAGTCGTTTTGATCTCGTTCCATTTTCCGCTGCCGGAATTCTCACGGCGAATCACCTTTTCAAAATCGTATTTCATATACTCTCATTCCTTCCTTATTTTTTATATGCCCTCCGGAGGGACTCCTGTCAGCGGACAGTCCGGCTCTCCACAACAATCCCGTCTCTGGCCAGCTCCTCGTCCGTCTCATGGGTACGGCCCCATCCGGTCAGAATGGCGAACCAGAACACCAGGAACAGAGCCATGGAATGGAAATTAAAGCCTACAAAGGAGATGGCACTGTAGCCTTCCGCCACCACACCGGCAGCCACCGCAAAGCCGGCCAGCTGCAGACATCCGGGGTTGGTGGGAACCAGATATCCCATCCCACAGCCCAGGCCGTCCAGAATATTTGCCGAACGCGCCCGGTCCACCTTAAAGGGCCGCATCAGCTGGCGGATAATGGGACCGCAGAAAGCAATGGCAGAGGTTCCGCTGGAAATGGCAATGCTCATTACGCTGACCATGGCCCCGCCGGCAATCTCGGCAGACCGTTCGCTGCTGGCAAAATTCTGCATCCAGGTAAGAAGCGCATCCAGCACACCGGCGTTTTTGACAATACTTACCATAATAAATATAAACAGAATAAAGATAATGGAATTCACCATACCATTAAACGCATTATAAATCAGACCGTCTGCTGCTACCAGGGAGGCAGGGGTCTCAAAGCCAAACAAAAGCAGCATGGCAATTCCCAGGATTTCGGACACCAGCAAAGCGGAGAAAAGTCCGCCGCCCCGGAGCATGATAGTCACAATCAGTACCGGAAGGATCAGAAACACCAGACTGGAAACATAGGTTCCGTCTACTTCCAGGCGCTCCGCTGATCCGCTGCCGGCCATGGCAAACCCCATGACCAGATATAACAGGATGGAGATTGCTCCGGCTGCCAGGGCATATTTAAGACGGGCCCTGACGACCCGGGTTACATCTACTTCCTGGGACAGCGAAGAGGCAATGGTGGTATCGGAAATAGGCGCCAGATTATCCCCGAAACAGCTTCCTGCCAGAATGGAGCCGCAGACCAGATTAATGTTGCAGCCCATCGCAAAGGCCAGGGGCAGCACCACCGGAGCCGTGGTGGTCATGGCACCGGCTGCCGATCCGGTAGCCGTGGACAGGATCATGCAGATGACAAAACACAGAATGGGAATCAGCCCTGCGGAAACATGCAGTTTGGCCATGACATAAAGCAGCCCGGATACCAGATGGGAAGATGTGAGAATCTTGCTCATCACACCTGCGATCAGGAAACAGCAGAGCATAAATCCGAAAGTCCGGTCCGTAGCCCCCTCAATAATGGCTGCCTGGAACCGTTTCTTGTCCTTGTAAACCAGGAATCCCACTACAACCGCCAGAAAACCGGCTGACCAGTAATTCTTTGTAGACCGCATCCCCAGAGCTGCCATAACCAGAATGCTGCCCAGCATGACAACCAGCGGTAAACAAGCGCCGATGAGCCCTCCATAGGTCCCGGCAAACTCCTCCTGCCTTTTTTCGTTGCTCATATCTCTTCTCCTTATGAATGGTAGTATAGTTTCATATGAAACTATCTAATAAAAAATATTACTACCACGAAGGAAAAATGTCAATAATTATATACAATAAAAAAGGTATATCCGAAATATTTGTCGAATATACACAATTTTTGTCCTTTTTAAGTTTCATTGGAAACTATATTTTGTTCAACATTTTCTCATGGGTCCTGGACAGGTACTTGATTCTGGCCTGGGTAACCTTATAAAAGCTTTCAATTTCCTCCAGAGTGCAGGTCTTCTGCAGGTCCTCCAGCATGATGCTGGTGGCTGCCCGGTCATAAGCCTTGTGAACGGCATTGGCCCGCCGCCCGTATTCCGTAGGACTTACATAGATCCATTTCTGGTTGTCCTCCCGCTTTACCCGCTGTACCATTCCCTTCTCTTCCAGCTTTTTCAGCATCTTGGACATGGTTCCTTTGGTGCGGAAGCTGTATCTTGCCAGATCTGTGACGGTTCCCTCCTCCATTTCACAGACATACCCGAGAATATGGGCTTCTGACTCCGTAAGAATGATTCCTTCCCCATAATCCCTGGATATGGCCGAATACCGTTCGATCAGGGTGCTGTGACGGTAAATGGCGTCTACCTTCTGGTTGAGATTTGAAATAATGTCGGAAAGAAGAAGCTCTGCCATAGTTCTGCTCCGTTTCTAAAATTTTGCAACAACCCCTGCTCCTTGCGGCAGCCGCCGGCCAGGCATACACATATGTGTGGCTGGCCGGCTCCACTGTCTACTCTACCGGATTGGTGATCTTCCCGATCCCTTCCACCTCGCATACCACCACATCCCCGCTGTGCAAAAACTTAGGCGGATTAAAGCCGATTCCGGCTCCGGCAGGCGTGCCGGTGGAGATGATGGTCCCTGCTTTTAAGGTCATGCCCTGGCTCAGTTCACTGACAATGTGGTCCAGTCCGAAGATCAGAAGACCGGTGTTGCTGTCCTGGCGCAGTTCCCCGTTGACATAGGACCGGATGGCCAGCCTGGGGGGATAGTCCACGGACTCGGTGGTCAGAATGCAGGGGCCCATGGGGGTAAAGCCGTCTAAGCTCTTGCCAAAATACCACTGCTGGTGGCGGTTCTGGATGCTGCGGGCGCTGACATCATTCATGACCGTGTAACCGAATATGTAGTCCTTCACCTGCTCCGGCGGCACATTCTTTGCGTCCTTTCCGATGATTATGGCAAGCTCTGCCTCATAGTCCAGGCTGTCCACCATATCCGCATGGGCAGGGATGGGCTCCTGGTCTGCCACGGCCCGGTCCACACGCTTGGAAAAATACACGGCATAGGGCCGCTCCCCGGTAAATTCTTCCTGCTTAAACCGGGCCGACTCTTCCGCGTGTTCCATGTAATTGATGCCCAGACAGATCACATCCTGCTCCGGCACCGGAATGGGCGGCAGAAGGGTCACATCCTCCATTCTGGCGGCTCCCCGGATGCCGTATGGCTCCTGGCGGGACGTGTATTCCAGAAGCTGTTTCTCCGAATCGGTCATCTGCCGGACTGCCTCCAGCATGGTCTTATATTCCGGCCCAATGGATTCAATGGGAAATACCCACTCCTGGTCCTGGCTCACCAGTCCGATCCGAATCTTGTGTTCTACCCGGTATGTCACTAATTTCATCTCTGCTGCCTCCGTTTTCTGCCTGCCGGCGTATGGGATCTCCTGACGTTCTGTTATCCCTGGAGCAAGCTCCCGGAATTCCCAGGAGATTACTTCCTTGCACCATTATAACCGAATCTTTATATTTTATCAATGGTAATTACCAGCATTCCCCAGGCGCGGACCTCCCGGTAATAGCCGGACAGACAGCCGGAGCGGCAGGTGTCATTGTAGACCGCCAGCCTGCTGCCCCTGGCATCTCCTGCGGCGTAGTGGGCTCCCAGCCAGTACCCGTACAGATACAGATAAAAGCTGTGCCGCCCCATCTGCCTTTCCTGACGTTCCTGCCCTCTGTACCAGTAATACCCCAGGCGGATGCCGGGAATCCGTTTCAGCCTGCGGATCACATACCAGGGGCTGGTGCCCAGGGCACCGGCGGCCAGGGTACGCAGGAACCATTTCCTCCGGATATCTTCCAGGAGAGCCTCATAGGTTATGGGATATTCCAGGAGCTGGTATAAGTTGTAAAGGGCTATGGTACCACAGCCGTTGGCTGCCACATTTCCCAGGGGGCCATAGGTTCCCCGTTCCCGGGTCAGGGTGTGCTGGTCACAGATTAACCGGTTCTTCATCCAGGGCTTTCACCTCTTCTCTAATTCCTGGCTTACACGTTTCAGTTCTTCAGGCTTCTGCCCACATAGCACAGAATCCGGCAAAACGCACCGAAGCACATCCTGCCGGATTCTTTTGCCAGGGACAGAAGCTTCCCAGCCTAAAGAGCTGCCCCCTGGTCAGCGGACCCGCTCCGGGAATCCGATCTTCTTCTGAACCTTGCGCAGGGTCTTGTTGGAAACATACTGGGCCTTCTCGGCATTGGCCTTGATAATGCCGTCCAGATAATCCTTGTTCTTCTGCAAATCCGCAAACCGTTCCTGGAGAGGCTTTAACACCCCTACCACAGCCTCGCCCACAGCCATCTTAAAGTCCCCATAGCCCTTGCCGTCAAACTCCTTCTCCGTCTCCTCCGGAGTCCTGCCGGTGCAGGCGCAGTAGATGTCAATCAGGTTGTGTATGCCCGGCTGCTCATCACAGTAGCGGACGCAGGCCTCCGAGTCGGTAACCGCCCGCTTGAACTTGCGGATCACCGTATCCGGGTCATCCATCAGGTAAATGCTCCCGTTGGGGTTCTCATCTGACTTGGACATCTTCCTGGCCGGGTCCTGGAGACTCATGATCTTGGCCCCTACCTTGCCCAAGTACACCTCAGGGATGGTGAACACATCCCCGTAGATGGCATTGAACCGCTGGGCAATATCACGGGTAATCTCCAGATGCTGCATCTGGTCAATGCCCACAGGAACCACATCCGCCTGATATAAAAGGATATCCGCGGCCATCAGCACCGGGTAGGTAAAGAGGCCTGCGTTGATATTGTCCGCATGCTTGGCGGCCTTGTCCTTGAACTGGGTCATCCGGTTTAACTCTCCCATGTAGGTAAAGCAGTTGAGAATCCAGGCCAGCTCCGCATGGCCGGACACATGGGACTGGTAGTAGATACAGTTCTTCTCCGGGTCCAGTCCTGCCGCAATATAAAGGGTCAGAAGGGTGCGGGCACGCCTGCGCAGCTCTGCCGGGTCCTGGCGGATGGTGATGGAGTGCATGTCCACAACACTGTAAAAGGTCTCATAATCGTCCGCAATACTGACCCAGTTCTTCAGCGCCCCCAGATAATTGCCCAGGGTCAGGTTCCCTGTGGCCTGCATGCCGCTGAAAAGTACTTTCTTTCCGTCCAACATAGTCTTTCTCATCTCCTCTTCTCATCTTCTTTTGCGGCCGTCCGGAAAAGGGGTTCTCCTGCCTCTGGTTCGGTATATGGGTCCCTGTCCGGGCGGCTTCCTTAATAGCCTTAAGTGTAGCACTGAGAAGAGGAAATGTCAAATCACAGAATACTCAAACATCTCATAGTGCAGCCGTGTTCCCTCGGTAATCTCACCGGGAAGCAGTGCACGGGCCACCAGTTTCGCTTCCTCCCCTGGTGCGTCCACACGCCGGAGCTTTGCATAGTCTCCGTCAATCTGCTCTACTACATAATCATACGGACCCATTATTCCACAAAATCCTTTCTCATGGGGGTGAAAATATCCAGAAGCACCGTGTCCTCCAGGATCTGGACGCCGTGAACCGCGTCCGGCTTCACATAATAGGTATCTCCGGTCTGAAGCTCCTTGTCCTCACAGCCCTCTTCCTGGTAAATAAGGCGGCCCGAAACGATGTAGCCGATCTGCTCGTGGGGATGGGAGTGCTTTGCGCCTACCGCGCCCTTGTCAAAATGAAGCTCCACAGTCATCAGGTTCTCGCTGTAGGACAATATCTTTCTGGTGGTGCCGCCGCCCAGGTCCTGGGTGGGGACTTTTGCGTTTTCTGTGTACATGGAATTTCCTCCTTGGGGTGTTTTTGTTTTATGGACAGTATATCATATTTTCCGCCTCTTTACCAAATACAAAATTCCAAAGATTACCAGTCCTGCCACTGCCAGGATGCTTCCGATTCCCACGCTTACCAGAAGGGTCCGGGTGAGCTTCTGCCACAGGGGAACCGGGGTGTCCGGGATTACTGCCTCCGGCGGGGTGGGCGCGGTACTTTCCTCCACAATGACTTCTGCCTCCACCGGCTCATAGACCGCTACGGTCTGCCAGCCGGGCCGCTCCGGGAACACGGCGGTTCCGGCGTAGGTAACCTGGTAATCGGCGATACGGCTCTGGCCCGCAGCCAGGGCATCCCGACGGACTTCCCCGTCATCTGCCGTGTAGGCAGGGCCGTCCCAGGCAATGGTCTCAATCCTCCGGTTCACAGGGGATAATCCTGCCATTTCCAGCAGTACCGCCTCCTGGCCTTCCAGCCGGGGCCGGGTATCATCGTGGGGAATTTTCAGATCCCCCAGTTCATAGTAGTCCGCACGGTAGCCATGGAAGGTCACCGGCAGCCGGAAGCCGTCCACCCAGGCCTCCCCGGTCCTCTTCTGGTCCTGCTTTTCACAGACCACGGTGACGGACTGGCCCTCCCACTCTGCCAGGACCTCCATGGTCCGGGGAATCCCGGTCTCGTCCTCTACCTGCTCATACTCTTCTGTCCGGCTAATTTCCTCCCGGTGTCCGGGAAATACTACCGGCACGGTCTCCCACCGGGCCAGCAGAAAGTCCCTGCCGCCAGGGCCCTCCCTGTGCTTCTGGGGCCGTACCAGTTCCTCCTCTGCCAGTACTGGCAAAGACTTCACCACCAGAGTGCCGTCCTCCTGGGGGAACTGGCCGCTTTCCGGGAAATCTGCCAGGACTTCACCGGCTCCTTCCGCTTCCAGCCCTGCCGCCGGCACCCGAATTCTCGCCACAGTGCACACCTGCACCACAATTACAGCCACCCACATGGCAGCTTGTACCCTGCGTACAATCTTCTCCTGTCTCTTCTTCAAACATTCTGCTCCTTTCCCACAATACTAAAAGTAACAATAGAAACACACCCCGGCAGCGTATCCAGATACTGCCGCAAAACAACATGGAATAACCGGTTAAGAACTAACCAGCTTTCGGAACGCTCTTCCCGGACTACCGTATCCGGGGGCCATCCCAGTCTCTCCGCCAAGACCGGCGGGATTAGATTCATTATACAAAAAGGGCCTGAAATAATCAAGCCCCAAAAACCATTTTATACAGACGCTCCATCTCCTGGTATTCCGGAAAGGAATTCATACCCGAAAGGGCTTTCAGAATTCCAGCGGCATACCACTGGTGGGAGGTCTTTGCCTTCTCGTGGAACCGCAGCCACACCTCATCGCCCATCATCAGGTAATCCCGGGCCGTAGCACGCATATTGCTCAGCTTGTCCGCCAGGGTCAGCATCCTGGCCTCCGGAGGTGCGTCCGCCAGATGGCAGATGGTATGCTCCTTCCGCTCCCTCCAGCTCAATGCCTTGTCCTCTGTCTCAAACCGTACCAGCTCCAGTACCCTGGGCCCAAATGCCTGCTCCAGCTCCCCTTCCGTCACCGGAGTATCCTCCAGCACATCATGAAGGTATGCCGCCGCGATCACATCCCTGTCCCTGGTCATCCCTGCCACCAGAAGCGCCACCTCCATGGGATGGTAGATATAGGGAATCCTGCTTCCCTTCCGGTATTCCCCCTCATGGGCAATCCTGGCAAATTCTGCCGCTTTTTTGATCATCTTCTCTCCTTTACCTGTTCACCATACCTCTCTGCACATCTTTCTTTCCCGTTTTCTATTTTATCACATCCGGGCATTTGTGAAAAGGCTCTCATGGAAAACTTTGTAAGAAAATGTTCACTTGTAAAACCCACCTGTTTCTGCTATGCTATTCTTTATCAAAGTACAAAGGGGTCCTTTCTATGCAGCATAATCATAAAACAGCCACCTACCAGTCCCTCCGCTACCAGCGGCCCTCTTCCGGCAACGGACTGGGACATCTCCTGTTATTTTATATTCTGCCGTTTATTGTGTTTAATACCATCCTGTTCTACTGTGTCACCTCCCGGCCCAAAGTTTCCCTGGAACTGGCAGATACCAACGACTACCTGACCACCCAGGCCACCATGCAGATCAAATCCTGGTTCCCGGTGAAATCCATGGAGGTGAATCTGGAGGGAGAGGCTGTTGAGATGGAGAAGACCAAGGGAAAGACCTATGTTATCCCCCTCTACAAGAACGGGGTGCTGGAGGTCCGTGTAGAGAATCTCAACGGCATGTCCACCACCCTGTTCGAGCATGTGAATATTCTGGATGACAATCCGCCTTCCATCGAAGATACGGCCATCCTGGACGGAGTCGTCACCCTGACGGTCACTGACAGCCAGTCCGGCGTCAACTTTGACTCCATCTACGCTACCAATTCCGCCGGGGAGCGGGTGGAACCCCTGACTGTGGACCGGGCCACCTGTACCCTGTCCTACGAGATGGACCCCAGCGGACTTCACGTATTTGCCCAGGACAAGGCCCAGAACCAGGTCCAGGCTACCTTCACCTCCCACAAGGAAGGGGACACCGAGACCCTGGACGGCGGGGTCCTGGACGGAGAGGAAGGAGCCGGAGCGGAAGCCGGCGGGGAGACAGCCGGTGCAAACGCCGCCTGAACAAGGAAATGGGCATACCATATACGGAAGTTTTGTTCATGCATCCGCGCAAGATATGGTATCAGTCCTTTCATTTTCCGGTTTTCTTCTTTCCCCGCCTTCTGGCCGGCTTTTCCGGCTCGCACCGTCCGTACCAGCAGGCCAGCTTCCGGCACTGGGCTGCCAGCTCCGGGGTGAAGGCATCCTTGTCCATGCGCCATCTCCAGTTTTTCCCCAGGGTGGAGGGCTCATTGATCCGCGCCTCATCCCCCAGGCCCAGATAATCCTGGAAGGGAATCACCGCCAGACGGGCCACGCTGCGCAGGGCCAGACGGATGAAGTCCCAGTGAATCTCTTCCACGGGAGTCCACCTGTTACCCAGGTAGTCCACGGAGAACTGCTTTCCTGCAGGGTCCAGGGTCTCATACCAGCCTTTCAGCGTCTGGTTGTCATGGGTCCCGGTGTAGACCACACAGTTCTCCGGGTACTTGTGGGTCAGATAGGCACTGGACCGGGTGTCGTCAAAGGCAAACTCCAGCACTTTCATTCCCGGAAAGCCCGTATCCTTCACCAGCTCCAGCACCGAGGGGGTCAGAAATCCCAGATCCTCCGCAATGATATCCAGCTCTCCAAGCTTCTTCTTCATCACCTGGAACAGCTCCAGTCCCGGTCCCTTTTCCCAATGTCCGAACTCTGCCGTGGCATCCCCGTAGGGAATGGAATAATACTCGTCAAATCCCCGGAAATGGTCTACCCGCACCACATCATACATCCGGTAGCTGTACTCCATCCGCTTCAGCCACCAGGCAAATCCTGTCTTCCTGTGGTAATCCCACCGGTACAGAGGATTCCCCCAAAGCTGCCCGGTAGCGGAAAATGCATCCGGCGGGCATCCGGCCACGCCTTCCGGCTTCCCCTCCCGGTCAAACTGGAACAGCTCCGGGTGGGACCAGGTATCCGCCCCGTCAAAGGCCACATAGATGGGAATATCCCCGATGATGCGGATACCCCGGTCATTGGCATAGGCTTTCAGCTTCCGCCACTGCTCTTCAAACTTGATCTGTTGGAATTCATAGAAACGGATCTCGTCGGAAAGCTCCTTCTGGTACCGCTCTACTGCCTCCGGCTGCCGCAGGCGGATGTCTTCGTCCCACAGTTCCCAGCTTTTCCCACCGAAATGGTTCTTTACTGCCATGTAGAAGCAGTATTCCCGGGTTTCCTCCCCAAGGGTCTCCCTGACGGCGGCCCGGCATTCCGGCGTCTTCCCGGCTTCCTGCCCTCCGGCCCCGGCTTCCGGCATTTCCATGGCTTCCGGTGCTCCGGCCCCGGCTTCCGGCATTTCCATGGCTTCCGGCCCTCCGGCCCCGGCTTCCAGCATTTCCATGGCTTCCGGTGCTCCGGCCCCGGTCTGCTGCACCTTCCACCGCTCATAGGCTTTGCGCAGCAGGGGGAACCGGTTCTCGTACAGCTTTCCGTAGTCAATGTCCCCAGGGTCCTGGCCGAAATCCGCCCTGTTACACTCGGCCCGGGTCAGAAGCTTCTCCCTGACAAGCTGTTCCAGATCAATAAAGTAAGGATTCCCTGCAAACGCACTGAAAGACTGGTAGGGAGAGTCCCCGTACCCCGTAGGCCCCAGAGGCAGAATCTGCCAGTACTGCTGCCCTGCCTCCTTTAACCGGTCCACAAACCGGTAAGCCTCCCTGGAAAACGCGCCGATCCCGTATCTGGAGGGCAGACTGGATACGGGCAGAAGTATTCCGCATTGACGTTTCATTGTTCTTCTCCTATTGTTTAAAAATTTCTACAGCTTTGCCCCGCATCCGGGGCAGAACCGGTAATCCTCCTTTGTCTCAAAGCCGCAGACACCGCAGCGCTTTGTGCCGGTCCATGTGCCTTCCGGGATCATATCTTCCGGAAGGGCGGTCACCTGCCCGGAGGCAATGCTGCGTCCCAGCTCCTGGCTTACAGGCACGGTCCGTCCGCAGCAGGTGGTACGCACATAATAGCTGCGCCCCCACCGGAACACCGGAATAAAGAACAGACTTAAGTAAGAATATACCATATATACTTCCAGATGGCCGTATTTGCCGCAGTTTCTGCATACCACCGTCTGGTCAAAGTTCAGCCTCTTTTGTCCCTGGCTGATTCCCATAATAAAAAACATGACAGCCTCTTTTCTTTACATGGCAGTACCAGGGATTTCCCCGGCAGTTATGCCTGATCACAGCCATTTTCGTCTTCCCGGAGGGATTTTTCCGCATCAAACAGTCCCCCCAGTCCTTCCCAGCACCGGCTCTCTACGAACAGCTTTGTCAGACGGCTGTCCAGCTTCCCTTTCCGGGCCATACGTTTCAGAATATCCAGGGCCCGGTCTACCGGAATTCCCGGCTTGTAAGGACGGTCGTCAGCCACCAGTGCGTCGAAAATATCCAGAATTGTGATGATCCGCACCTGGTAGGGAATGGCATCCCCCTTCAGACCCTTAGGATATCCGCTGCCGTCCAGCAGTTCATGGTGGGCTGCCGCCCACTGGCGCACATGGGAAAAGCTTCCGGGAAACTGAAGCTCTGAAAGCACCTGGTCCGTGTAAGCCACATGCCCCTCCATGATCCTGCGCTCCTCCGGGGTCAGGGTGCCTTTCACGACGCTTAATGCCTGGTACTCCTCCCCGGTAAGCCAGGGCAGCCGGTTGCCGTCCGTATCCTCATAGGTAAGCTGCTGCATATCCCAGAGCCTTTTTAAGGAGGCATCGTCCACGTCTCCCCACCGGTTGATCTGGTAAATCAGGTCTTCCAGTTCCCTGGTTGTATGTATCAGTTCCTTCATCTCCCTGAGACTGAGCCTGCCCTCCAGATAATCCACCCGGCTGCCCAGACGGATGATCTCCATCCGGTAGCAGATAGCAGTCTCTTCCTCCGGCCTGAGCCGCCGCTCCTTGTCCATGATGCTTAAGGGAATCACCAGCTTCCCCACATCATGGAGCCAGATACTCATGAGAATCTCTTCCCGCTCCCCGGGGCCGAAGGGAATGTTCCTGCCGGCGGCCGCGGCCCTGCGGTTAATAAAATCAAGGAACCGTCCCCCGCTCCAGACCATATGCCTGGTATGGGTTCCGTTGTAGGGTGTCCGCTCGTCAATGGCTTTGGACATGGCCCGCACAAAGGAATAGAACAATTCCTTGTATTTATCTCTTTCTTCCAAATGATACCTTTCCGAATCCTGCATGATCCATCCGTCCCTGTTCTGTCTTTTTACGGCAGATGTCTGATACCGCATGCTCAAAATGTGACAAAATCCAAATTTTCGCCACATTCCAGTATTATCATATCACTATCGGAAGAAAATATCCATCGCTTTTTACTACGAAAATTTTTTGAAAAAAAGGGTAACAGGTAACAGTTCAAGGGTTTAGACAAGCGAAACCTATGGTTAATTGGTGTGGGTCATACTAATTATCATAGTGCCCGGAAACCTCTTTCAGGTGCCGGATAACCGGCAGATGCTGGGGGCATATCTTCTCGCACTGTCCACAGCCAATGCAGTCACCGGCCCTTCCGCTTTCCCTGACCAGCTGGTCGTAGAAATTTTGACTGGGCGTCCAGTTCTTCTCCTTTGCTTCCCGCATCTCCTCATTGTACAAGGAGAAGACTTTTGGAATAGCGATTTTCTTTGGGCACCCGTCTACACAGTAGGCACAGCCGGTGCAGGGAACTGCTGTGGCTGACTGGATGATGGCTGTCACCTGGCTTAAAAGCTCCTTCTCCGTCTCCTGCAAAGGCTGGAAGACTTCCATAGTGCTTACATTGTCCCGTACCTGCTCCTCATCGCTCATGCCGGACAGCACCATCATCACGTTGCTTAAGGAAGCGGCAAACCGCATTGCCCAGGAAGACACCGAACGGTGCGGTGTATATTCCTTCAGAAGCTTTTCCGCCTTTTCCGGAACCCTGGCCAGGGTTCCGCCCTTCACCGGTTCCATGACGATCACCGGCACCCCATGCCTTACCGCAGTCTCATAACACTCCCTGGACTGGATCCACGGACTTTCCCAGTCCAGATAGTTGATCTGCAGCTGGACAAACTCCATCTCCGGATGCTCTGTAAGAATCTGGTCCAGAAGCTGGGCATCGTCATGGAAGGAGAAGCCGATGTGTTTCACCAGCCCCTGGGCTTTCTTTTCCTTAAGCCACTGGAAACAGTCAAACTGCTCATATTTCCCATAGCTGCCCCTGGAAATGCCGTGGAGGAGATAATAATCAAAGTATGTCACTCCGGTCTTTTCCCTCTGCTGGTTAAATACCTTGTCCCTGTCCTCAGGACTCTGGAAAAATCCTGCATGGAGCTTGGTAGCCAGGGTAAAGGATTCTCTGGGATAACGGTCCACCAGGGCCGTCTTTGCCACATTCTCACTGTTAAAGCCGCAGTACATCCATGCTGTGTCAAAATAGGTAAAGCCCTTCTCCATAAAAAGATCCACCATCCGCTTTACCTGCTCCACATCAATGCTGGCCGGATCCGCCTTGTCCGTCAGGGGCAGCCTCATGAGTCCAAAACCTAATTTTTTCAGATCCGGCGCATACCGCTCCACACGTACATCCAGGTCATACTTCTTCCTGAGCTCCACAATCTTCTCCATCATCGGGGAGGCATGGTGCCTGTCGAGGGCCTTCTGGTCTTTCCAGCCGTCAATCAGCAGCACCGTCTCCGGATCCGCCATGGGAAAGAAATAATCATACCGCAGGTTTCCCTCCTCCCCGCGGACCTTGGCGGCAATGCCGCCAGCTTCCATCTCCTCCGCAAATTTCCGCGCATTGCCACCGGTCCCAGTGTAATAAATATTCACAACAATACTCATGCCTCTTACCCTCCTGCTTATTCTCTGTCACATTTCCTTCCTAATCATACCACAAAATTACGGTCAGTCAAATACCTCCTGCCTGTTACCTACAGTTCCAGTGAATCCGGATTCAACAAAAAGTCATATACATTCATCACCAAAATCCCTTCATATCACAGTTCTTTTTGTCTGCCAGACCATTAAGCACACTTACAGGAAAGATTTCCCACATTTCCTGATACCGGTTACGATTTTAACCAGACCGTTATGTTTCCGCCTGACCAGTTGTTATTGCCAGAATAAGCGTCTCCGGCCGTATCAGTTCAGATAGCCCCTGAACTGCTGTCAATGGCCCATTCCAGGTATACCAGGCAAAAAGGGACTGTGAAAAAGTCACCGTTGTCTGCGGAAAACCGTTGTCTCCGAAACCGCAGGACGGACTTTTTCACAGTCCCTTTTTACGTTTAGCTTTCCATCTGTCTCCCAAGGAAGCCTGCTGCCGTATTCACCAGCTTCAGTTCCGTATCCCCCGGCTTTACCTTGGCGTCCCGGCTCAGGATGGACACGGAGCCGATGGCGTCCCCCTCGCAGATAATGGGCACCAGCACCTGGGCAGTGACTCCCTCAATCTCCTCGGACGCAATGGGGACAAACTGTTTGTCATCCCTGGAGGCCACCACGGTCTCCCGCTCATTGATGGCCTGCTCCAGCTGCCGGCTGATATTCTTCTGGAGAAGGTCCCTCTTTGGTCCGCCTGCCACCGCTATGATCTGGTCACGGTCCGTAATGCATACCATCATTCCCGTACTTTGAGCCATGGAATCCGCGTACTGGGTGGCAAAAGCTGTCAGCTCCACCATGGGCGAATATTTCTTGAGAATGATCTCGCCTTCCCGGTCCGTGAATATTTCCAGGGGAGTTCCCTCCCGGAGACGCAAGGTCCGCCGGATTTCCTTCGGGATAACCACTCTTCCCAGGTCGTCTATTCTTCTCACAATTCCCGTAGCTTTCATACAAAAATTCCTCCATTGTCAATCATAGTAGTTTCTATATCTTGCTCCTATTATCTGTAAATGAAGGATTTTTATACTTTCTTTTCTATGGATGCCACTGCCAGTTAATTGGGAAAAGAAGGCTTTTTTGTCCACGCACCCTTTGCCTGCCTTATCCTTCCGGGTAATGAATGACATATGAAACACGGCATTCCCTATTACCTTTTTCCAGATTTTGACTCTGGACATTTTCCGCTCCATACGCTTTGCTCACAGCCATGTGATTTCCATACTGTTCCAGGCACTTTGGCAGAACAGCCGATTTTTCTTTCTATTGATGATACCCTCAGTGGACACTGTATGGTCAGTCTCCTGCTCTCCTTCCCGGTATACCAGTTACAGTTCACGGGGCGGGGAAAACTGGACGAAAACAGACGTCAAGCTGGCT
>CAJTOV010000060.1:19123-21495 GCA_910577765.1 uncultured Lachnospiraceae bacterium | reverse complement strand
ATGTGGAAAACCGGACAAAAACAGTCTTACAAGCCAGCTTGACGTCTGTTTTCGTTCAGTTTTCCCCGCCCCATGAACTGTAACTTTTATTATGATTCATATACAATGTCCAGAATCTTCCCGGTTCTGGCGCTTTCGTGGGCATACTGGCACATGATGGTGGATACCAGTGCCTCTTCCCCGGAAGGATACAGGCCCTCCATGTCTTTCAGGGATGCCCCGTCTTTGAGCCTGCCGGCCAGCTTTAAGAACTCCAGCATGGATTCGATACAGTAACCGCTGGGAACCGGGCCTGCCACCGGGTCTTCTATCATGATATTGCCGTAAGGATTGATCACATGGCTGTAGCTGTCCTGTTCATAAGCTGCCACCACGCCCCGGTCCTGGCTGTCCACTTCCTGGAACCCTTCCGTACCTACCAGACGGATCTGCTGGTTCACAATGGAAGAAAAGCTGTTGGGCAGAATCCAGGAGGAATCCACCGTAATGCTGGCCCCGTTTGCAAATTCAAACTTGGCCTGAAGGGAATCATAGGTGTCGATACCCATGGATACCAGCTTCTTCTTGACGCCGGTTGCATAGACCCGCACCGGCTTCTCTCCCAGGAGCCAGTAGATCAGGTCAAAGAAATGGATGCCGATGAACCAGGCCGGGGAGCTGTTCCGGGCCCAGGTCTTAAACCAGACGGTCGGTACCAGAATCTTGTCCTCCATGCACACATAGCCGTACTCAATCTCTCCCAGCTTTCCTGATTTCACTGCCGCCTTTAACTGGATATGGGCCGGGTCAAACCGCTTGTGGAAATCCACAAACAGCATTACCTGATGGTCCTTTGCCGCCTGGATCATCCGCTTTCCCTGTTCCATGTCCGTGGAAAGGGGCTTCTGGACCAGCATATGGATACCCCTTTTGGCCGCCTCCAGCACCACCTCCTCATGGAGATAGTCCGGGGTCACCACAGCCACCGCGTCCAGGCCTTCCTGCTCAAACATTTCCCTGTAATCCAGATACCCCTTCAGACCGTAGGTTTCCTTCATGGCCTTTAAGGTGTCCGGGTTAATGTCAGCAATGGCTGCCAGCTCCACCTCTCCCCGTTTGTGTGCTCCATAGTAGGCATTGATAAGAACACTGCCGTAGGTACCGGCTCCGACAACTCCAACTTTCACGCTCATGGTAATTCCTCCGTTTTTTCATGATATATTTTTCCGGTTACAAGGTCTGTTCCGGCTTCTAACCCATACCTGTTTCCATACTTCCCCAGTGGTTACTCTGTCCTACAGATACCCGAACAGTCCCGGCAGAAACATGGTAATAGGCTCCACATAGGTTACCAGGGCCAGGGCGAGAAACAGGGGCACCAGCCATGGAAGCACCATCTTAGTCACCTCCCCGAAGCTGCGTCCCGATGCCGAGGACAGCATGTAAAGGGACATGCCTACCGGCGGGGTCAGAAGGCCGATCATCATATTCAGTACCAGGATCACACCCATATGGATGGGATTGATTCCGGCCACTGCCATCAGGGGTGTCAGGATCGGCAGCATGATCATAATGGCCGCCACCACCTCGATGAACATGCCCATGACAATCAGGATCATGTTGATCAGAAGCAGAATCACATACTTGTTGGAGGTGAAAGACAGAATCCCGTTCACCACCACCTTGTCGATCTGCTCATAGGTCATGACCCAGGCGAACAGGGACGCACCTACCACCACGGCGATGGACGGCCCTACCTGCCGGACCGTGGCCGCTGCCAGGGACGGCAGCTTGCGGATATCCAGCTCCCTGTACACAAAGCAGGATACAATCAGCCCGTACACCACACTGAACATGGCCGATTCCGTAGGAGTGAACCATCCGGTCCAGATACCGCCCAGCATTATGGCCGGGAACATCAGGGCCGGAAGGGCATCCACAAACGCCTTCCATTTTTCCGAAAGTCCTGCCTTCTCATGGCGGGGATAATTCCGCCTGTGGGCAATGATGCAGATATAAATACACAGCACCAGGCTTAACACCACCCCGGGCCCCAGACCTGCCATAAACAGGGCACCGATGGACACATTGGCCATGGCTCCGTAGATGACAAAGGGAATGCTGGGCGGGATAATGGGGCCTACGGTGCTGGATGCCCCGGTGACTCCCAGAGTCAGGTCATCGTCATACTGCTCGTCCCGCATGGCCTTGATCTCGATCATGCCCAGGCCGCCTACGTCTGCCAGGGCCGAACCGCTGATGCCGGAGAAGATCAGACTGGACAGCACGTTGACATAGGCCAGTCCCCCTCTCCAGTGGCCGATCATCTTCCTGGCAAATCCAAAGATCCGGTCCGTAACGCCTCCGTTGTTCATGACCTGCCCGGCCAGGAT
>CAJTOV010000060.1:0-19113 GCA_910577765.1 uncultured Lachnospiraceae bacterium | reverse complement strand
GGACTCGGCAAAGGACACCAGGGTCTGGCTCATGGCCCCCCGGGCCAGCAGGTCCCCGGCCAGGATGAAGAAGGGCACCGCCAGCAGGGTAAAGGAGTTAGGGGCATTCATCATCTTGTTCATGGCCGTCAGCATGGAAAGCTGCGGGGTCAGGAATATGTACAGCAGGGAAGAGCCCAGCAGACACAGATACATAGGCGCCCGCAGAACCATGAGAACCACAAACACCAGGAAAAACAGTACAATCGGTTCGGTCATCCTTCCCTCCTTTCCCCGGTCCCGGCAAGGGCCCGGATATGTCCTGCCACATTGACCAGGCAGCGGATGGAGCCCAGGAAAAAGCCCAGCACCATCCCTGCCGCCACCACAGACATGGGAATCTCCATGGCTGCGGACTTGACCACCTTCTCAAACACGAAAAACTGTATGGACCAGCAGCACAGATACCCGTGAATCCCACAGCACACCAGGCTGGTAACCAGTCCCAGAATCTGGTCAGGCACCCCCTTTACCCACTGGAGGAAAACCGTCACATTGAAATGCTCCCTTGTCTTTTCCCCCAGGGAAATACACAAAAACACAATCCAGATGTAGCAGAAACGGGATATTTCCTCCGAATACAGCAGCGCCTTGTGAAGGAATATCCGGGAGAACATCTGGCACAGTACCGTAATGCACATGACGCCGAACAGGCTGCCGGCCAGAATCTCTTCCAGGGAGTCAAAGATTTTCAGAAATCGCTTCATTCTGCCTCCATTCTTTCCAACTACTTCTTCCAGTTCTCCTTAAAGGTATTGAGATCCTCAATGGCCGCCGCCCAGGCCGGGTCACCGCCCAGGGTATCCTGGATCACTTTGGCCGCATTCTCCTTAAAAGGCGCAAGATCCGGCTCAATGACCTTCATGCCCTGCTCCTTCAGGGTCTCCAGCCCTTCCTCGGTCTCCTTGCGGATACGCTCTTCAATAATGGGACGGTACTTGTCCAGCACCTCCGTTACCACCCTGCGTTCCTCCTCCGTCAGGCTCTGCCAGATCTGCTCCGACACCTCCACGGTGCCCAGATGGACGGAATGCTTCGTCAGGACCACTGCATCCTGAACCTCATAGAACTTCTGGGCAATGATGGTAGGCACCGGGTTCTCCTGGCCTGCCACCACCCCGGTCTGTAAGGACAGATACAGCTCGCTCATGTTGATGGGCACCGGATTGCCTCCCAGGGCAGCCACCACGGTCTTGGAGATAGGGGTGTCCATACAGCGGATGGAAAGGCCGGACAAATCGGAAGGCTGGGAAGGCTCCTTGCCTTTGATGGTCAAGTTCCGGTCTCCATAATACCACACGTCCAGGGTACGGACCCCGCTGGCATTAAGAATCGTCTCGTTGTACATCTTCTGGGATGCCTCGGATGCAAAGTAGGCATAGGCCTGCTCCGCGTCGTCAAATGCGTAAGGCAGGGAGTACACCTGAACCTGGTCGCAGAAGGATGCCAGGATGCTGGGGCCGGTGACCTCAAAGGCCAGGGAGCCGGTCCGCAGCATGTCCAGGGCCTCTGCCTGGGTACCCAGAGTGGCTCCCGGATACACCTTGATCTTTAAGCTTCCGCCGCTTTTCTCCTCAATCTCCTTTGCGATGTCATAGGAAATCTGGCTCCAGGCATGGCTTTCCGCCTCCCCCAGATACCAGGACAGCTCCCTGGCTTCCACAGCCTCTGCCCCATTTCCGGCAGCAGCTTCCCCGCTGCTCTCTGCCGCCGGCTGCTGGTCCTGGTTTCCCTGGGCCGGTGCCGGTGCCGCCGTGTTCCCCCCGGAACCGGAACAGCCGCTTAACAGCCCTGCTGCCATTGCCACTGCCATGGTCACACCCAATACTCTCCGTTTTTTCATACCTCCATAAACCTCCTTTGAATTTTGTGCATCTGCTTTGCTTTTCCAATTCCTTCTTCCGTTGTATGCCCATGATATCACAGAAAACGATTTCTGTCAATATTTCTATTAATTCTCTTGAAATTTCGGTCTATGTATTGAATTATCCCCTTTTATTTAAAGCTTCTCTGTTTTTCTTTTCTGTTTGTTTTCTGTTTTTTCTATTGATTTTCTGTGAAAAGAATATTATGATAATAGAAGGGCTGACCACTACACGGCTGCCCGCTTTTCCTAATTCCCAATTATAAGGAGACTGATCTTATGAATACTGCCAGCCATACGGTTACCATCAACGATGTTGCCAAAGCTGCCGGCACTTCCGTTTCCACAGTTTCCCGTGTCTTAAGCGGAAGCACATACCCGGTCAGCGCGGCCAAGCGGGAAAATGTCCTGCGGGCTGCCACTACCCTGGGCTATGAGCCTAACCTGCTTGGACGTATGCTGAAGACCAATGTGAACCAGTCCATCGGGATCATTATCCCGTCCTTCCAGAATCCTTTTTACACACAGCTTATTATGGGAATCGAGAAGGAGGCCATCAACTGCCGCTATGTTCCACTGGTATTCAGCTCCCAGCGAAATCCAGAGACCGAGCGGAACCTGATCAACAATCTGATCAAGAACCGGGTCATGGGGCTGATGATTTCCTCCATCGACGATTCCCCCCTTGCAGTGGAGCAGTTTGTATCCATGGGCGGGAAGGTATGTATCTTCGAATCCAATTACGCGGATGCAGAGAAGGTCATCAATGCCAAGACGGATATGCTGGGCGCGGGACGTGCTGCTACCGATTACCTGATATCCCAGGGACATAGAACGATTGCATTTTTAAGTACTCCCATTAACCGGGCTAACCGCCAGATGACCCTGGACGGCTTCAAGCTGGCTCTGGCTGACCACGGCATCGGCTTTTCGGAGGAGAACATTATGACGGTTTCCTATGAATTCGATGCGGACACGGATCTGTTCGAGCTGGAGGCCGGACGGAAGCTGGCTGAAAAGTTTCTCATTGCCCGGGAGAAGAAGCCCTACACGGCCATTGTGGCCATCAACGACCTGATTGCCTATGGCATCATGCAGCGGCTCCAGGAGCAGGGTGTCCGGATTCCGGAGGATGTGTCCGTGATTTCCTTTGACAACATCCCCTACTCGTCCCTGGTCCATCCGCCTCTGACCACCATGCATATGCCGGCCAGACTTCTGGCCCAGCGGGCCTGCCGCCTGATCACCGACTCCCTGAATTCCAGCGAGGACCACAGCGGCATCACCCTGTCGGTCAGCGCGGAGCTGGTAGTGCGCAAATCCGTGGCCTGCATCGGCTAGTATGACCCACACCAATTACCATTATGTTTCGCGCAGGATAAATTTACTAGTACTAATCGTTCCATGTCCCTCCCGGCCCGTTTCCGGGCAAAGGAGAGATGATATGAATTCTACCCTTTATGACCTGATCGGAACCGTTTCCATGCCTGCCATGGCACGGGTCCGGCAAACATTTGATTCCCAGGAAATCACGGACCCGGAGGCTGCTGTCCGCAGGGAGCTGTCCCGGCCGGAAATCCGTTCCACCATCCGCCCCGGCATGACCATTGCCATCACCGCCGGCAGCCGGGGAATCGCCGGCCACAAACGGATTCTCAAAACCATCGTGGACATGGTAAAGGAAGCCGGCGCCCATCCCTTTGTGGTTCCTGCCATGGGAAGCCATGGAGGCGCCACGGCCCAGGGGCAGCTGGAGGTGCTGGCCGGCTTTGGCATTACCCCCGAGTATCTGGGCTGCCCTGTAAAATCCTCCATGGACACGGTCCAGGCCGGGATCAGCCCGGAAGGCCATCCGGTCCATATTGACAGAAATGCCCATGGTGCCGACGGCATTATCCTGGTCAACAAGGTAAAGCCCCACACGGCTTTCCGGGGCCCCCACGAAAGCGGGCTCATGAAGATGATGGCCATCGGCCTGGGCAAGCAGTACGGCGCCAGCCTCTGCCACCAGGCAGGATTTAAGAACATGGGGCGGCTGGTTCCCATGTTCGCCAACGTGATCCTGGACCGCTGCAACATTCTCTTCGGGCTTGCCATTGTGGAAAATGCCTACAGCCGCACCTGCATCCTGGAAGCGGCCCTGGCCAGGGACATTCCCGGGACCGATGCCAGACTCCTGGTAAAGGCCCGCAGCCTGATGCCCAGGATTCTCTTTGACGATATTGCGGTTCTGGTGATTGATGAGATCGGCAAGAATTTCAGCGGCGACGGCCAGGACCCCAACGTGTCCTCCCGGTTCGCCACCCCCTACGCTTCCGGGGATTTCTCCATCCAGAAGGTATGCGTGCTGGATATCTCGGAGAAGAGCCATGGGATCATGATCGGCGCCGGATGCGCCGACACCTGCACCCGGCGCCTGGTGGACAAGGCAGACTTAGAGGCCAGCTATATCAATGCCATCACCTCCACGGTCTTTGACTGTGTGCGCCTTCCCATGATCCTGAAAAATGATTACTATGCCATGGCCGCCTGCATCCGCACCTGCAATGAGGTGGACCGGGACCAGATCCGCATGGTGCGGATTCCCAACACCCTGGAAATCGGGGAAATCCTGATTTCGGAAAGTATGATGGCCGATGCCGGAAAGAATCCCAGGATTGAGATTCTCTCGGAGCCGGAGCCTATGAAATTTGATGAAAATGGGAATCTGGTAAGATAGTATACGCCAGAGGCCTGCGGTGCTGTACAGCAGACAGGGCAGGATGTGTTATCCTGCCCGCATTCCTATCTTTCCCGCATATATTCCTCTCCCCACTGGTCAATCAGGTCTCTCCAGTCGGCGGCCTGCTTCTCTTCTGCCACGCCTTCATTGATACAGGGGATCATATAATCCCACAGTTCATCGCGAAAATCATTGTAGCCCTCCGGCAGCCGCCCGTTTTCCAGACGGATTTCCACATGGTCTCCATTGGTGTACACCACATGGATCAGTGCGTCGTACCCACTCCGCAATACCTGCTCCTGAAGGAGCAGCCGGTTACACTCGCTTCGCAAAATCTGCTCCTTCCTGGCCCTGTCCTGCCTGGCATTCTCTACGTTATAGAACTCCCCCTGGCGCACGTATCCGGTGCCGCCAATGTCCGACTCCCAGCTTTCCACCTGGTACTTTTCCATGAGCTTTGGCAGCCTTTGTGGTATCCCGGAAACTTCTTTTTCTGCTTTCAGTCCCCTGCCTGCCGTTGGGCCCCACGCACTGTACAGCACAGGCTGTCCGGATCTGCCTACCGAGTATATATTTACACGCCCACGGAATTCATAGAGGAGCTTCTGCTTACCTCCGTCATACACAACCGACGCCGCCAGGGGAGACCCCTTCTCCTCATACCCATAATTTTCAAAAAGACTGAAATAGCGGATCTGCCTCTCCTGGTCCTTCTGCATCATATAGGGGTATTTTTTATACAGGTTCTCCCTTCCCCAGTCCCCCAGCTTAAGCCGCCAGTCCGGGGCAGGAATGTTCCTGGCTATCAGGTCCCAGAACTCCCTGCGGAACCGGTTATAGTCCTTTGGCAGGCCATAGGATTCGTAGGATTTCCGGAAACAGGAGCTGTCCTCCCCATTAACAAACAACTCCAGGTAACCGTCATAATCACTTCGGAATTTCTTTTCATTCTCATCAATGCCATAATATTCGGGCGGATGGAGAGAGCCCAGAAAAGCGGTGCTGTCCGTTATATTGAAGAAATCACCTTCCTCCACAAATTCCACATCCGTACATTCCACAAATAACGTGGACTGCTGGTTATAACATTCATTTAAATAATATCCCTGCTCCTTCCAGGTGTTAACCTGGTTATCCTCCAGGACACACAGTAATTCCTTCCACCCGTCCGCTTCCCACGGAAAGGTCCCGGTCAGGATCTCCGGCTCCTCTTCCATCAAAACATCCTGCTTATAAAGCTCATACTGAATCCCGTCTCTGGCAGCCACCACATCCACCTGGAAAAGCCACCCGAAGTTTTCCCGGAAATGAACCTTTGTCACCTGGGGATACTGGACCAGGGGGGCAGGCCTTGTGGGTTCATGGGGACCATTGCCCTCTCCACATGCAGCCAGGCTCCATACAATTGCTATTGCCATCACCATGCCGGAACCGGCCAGGTATTTTTTACGGATCATAGGGTTTCCTCCATGGGCTACGGGAAATACCTTCCCAGTGTCCCCAGGGCCACCAGCATCCCTTCCTTCATGCTGGCAGTCTCGATCCACTCCTCCCGGGTATGGGCCAGATCTCCCCGGACCGTGCCGAAGGTGTTGGCAGGGATGCCTTCTGACAGAGGAATGTTGGCATCGGTGGAGGCTGCCTTCACTGTTACCGGCCCCTGGGTGCAGGCCTCAATGACTGCCACGTTTGCCTGGGTCAGGGCATTTAGCTTCTCCTCATCCACCGGACCGTTCCCCGGGCGGATTCCCAGGATCTCCACGGATATATCCCGGCCTTCCCCGGATTCCCGCCATGTGCGGATCACTTCCTGAAAACGTTCTTCCATTTCTTTCAGGCAGGCCTGGGATGCGGAGCGGAACTCGTAGAGCATACGGGCCTCCTGGGCGATGGAGTTGACCGTGGTGCCTCCCTCAATGGTCCCTACATTGTAGGTGGTTTTGCTCTCCCCAGGCGGGGTGATCCGGTACAGATCGTGGATGATCTCCGCCAGCAGGGCAATGGCATTCTCCCGGCCGAAATCCCCGTAGGAATGGCCTCCCTGGACCTTTACGGTCACCTGGTAGCGGTGGGAACCTACGGCACGGTTGACACAGTCCCCCAGGTTTCCGTCAAAGGAGATCCATTCCCGGATTCTGCTTCCGTAATCCTGCCAGATCCGGCGGCTTCCTTTCAGATTGCCCAGTCCTTCCTCGCAGGCATTAGCCACCAGAAGCAGGGTCACCTTTGGCTGGCACTCCTGCTCCAGCACGTATTTGGCTGCCATCATCAGGTTCACCAGGTTGGCCGTGTCATCTCCGATTCCTGGCGCGAAAATGCGGCCATCCTCCTCCCGCAGGGGAAGGGCCGTCTCATCCGGGAACACCACATCCGTGTGGGCCATGATCACCACCACCGGCTCCGGGTCCTGTCCGGGTATCCGGCAGACCACATTCTGGGCCGGGTCCACATACACGTCCCGGGCTCCCTGGCTCTGAAACCACTCCAGGCAGAACCGGGCCCGCTTCTCTTCCTTGTGGGAGGGCGCCGGAATCTGTCCCAAGGTCTTAAGAAGCTCTATGGCCTGGTCAAAATGGGATTCTGTATACTGTTTCAATTGCTGCTGGCTGAACATGTCTGTCTCATCCTCCTTTTCTTCTGCTGCCCTATATTTTATCACCTGCCAGAAACTTGCACAACTGGTTCCGTAAAGGATTGTTAAGAAAATCGTCTATTGTTATTTTCCCCGGAAGTGCTAGAATTTTCTTAAAGACCGGTTCTATCGTCCGGCCCGAAAGGAGGAACTGTATCTCTATGGAAGAAACCAGAAAACCAGAAGGAAAAGGAACCCTGCGGCTGTTGTGCCCGGTTCTGACTGCCCTCATCCTTGCCCTGGCCGCAGTGGCCTGCACCTCCATCTTTATCAACGGAATCACCGACTATAAGAAGGCAGGCAGCGGCTCCGGTCTCACTGCCACCGGCTCTGCAAGCTGCGACTTTGAATCGGATCTCATTGTCTGGCGGGGAAGCTTTTCGGTCCACGGGGCCACTCCAAAGGAAGCCTACCAGGTGATCAAAGGGGATGCCGGACTGGTCCAGAAGTATTTAAAGGATAATGGGGTACCGGACAGTGATATTGTCTTCAGCTCTGTCAGTATCTCCCAGAGCTATGTATCCCGCTATGACCAGGAAGGGAACTATATCGGAGACGAGCCTGACGGCTACGACCTGACCCAGAGCCTGACCGTATCTTCCTCGGACATTGACAAAGTGGAGGAAATTTCCAGGGACATTACCCAGCTGATTGAATCCGGCGTGGAATTTGAGTCCTACAGCCCGGAATACTACTATACCCGGCTGGACGAGATGAAACTGGATCTCATTGAGAAGGCCACAGCCAATGCCCGGCAGCGGATCGACATCATGGCCTCCGGCACCGGAGCCCGGCTGGACCGGCTGCTGACTGCCAGCCTGGGCGTATTCCAGATCACGGCCACCAATTCCGGGGACGAGGACTACAGCTACGGCGGCGCCTTCAACACCAGCTCCCGGTTTAAGACAGCTACCATTACGGTAAAGCTCAATTACTCGGTGGAATAAGTCAGACTTTGCCGCGGCATTGGACAACTGCCCGTATAGGCTCGTTGTCCGCAGAAATAAAACCGCCACTACAGAAGGTTCTCCTTCGGTATGGCGGTTTTTCTCATTCCTCAACCCACAAAATTCCTTTCATAATGGTACAGGCGGTTCTCAGCACCGTTCCCCGGACCACTTCCTCCCCGGCGGTCTCCACCTCCACGGCCGTGCAGCCGCCTGCGTGTCCCAGGATGATCCGGCTGGCGGAAGATGCCTGGAGTTCCGGCCTCCCTGCCTCCGGCCCAGTTACTGCCCCGTCTGCCGGCAGGGCCCCGGCCTCCGGGCCTTTGCCCTCTTCCGGCCTGCGGGCCACATCATAAGCCACGGTCCCGGCAATCTTTGCCGCCGCCGCGGTGGCAATGGAGGCGGCAATGGGATAGGCCCGGTGCAGCCTGGTAATAAAGGACCGGCAGCACACATCCATGGACCCGGCCTCCACCTGGTTGCCGTCCATGTCCTTATAGGTCTGGGGCGGGGAGACGATTCCCACAAAGGGCATGTAGGTGGACTTTGCGGCCGCATCCTCCCAGCGGTCCACCAGGCCGAATACCTGGGCAGCCATGCCCCGGACCCGGCCCACCAGGTCAATGAAATCCTTTCTGGAATTTAAGGAAGTCAGCTCGGTTCCCGTAAGGCCCGCGTCTGCGGCCCGGAACAGCACCACCGGATTGGCGCAGTCAATCAGCGTCACCGGCAGGTCCTCCCGCCCGGGAATGGCAAAATAATCGGTCTTATTGCCGGTGGGAAACAGCTTTCCCGTAAGCCCCCCGCCTGGATTCTCAAAGGACAGCCACACCGGTGACCCGGTTCCCGGCACCCCGCAGACCACCGCGTCCCCCTGGGTACAGCTTCTGCCGTCCTTTACCTGGACCCGGCTGGTGATGATCCTGCGGGTGTTGGTATTGTAGATCCGCACCAGGGTCTCCGGCTCCCGGGCCTCCACCAGACCCTCATCAATGGCAAAGGGGCCTACGGCAGAGGACATGTTGCCGCAGTTTCCCCGGTTGTCCACGTAATCGTTTTCCGAATCAATCTGAAAGAAATTGTAGTCCACATCAGCGTCCAGTCCCTTATGGGGACTGATCACTGCCACCTTGTGGGTGGGGAAATCCATCCCCATGGCCGAAAGCCCTGCCGGAGTCCGGCGCACCCCCAGAGCCTTCATGAATAATCCCGGCCACAGGCTTTTATCCTGAGGCAGATCCTTTTCCATGAAAAACAGGGCGCGGCTGGTGCCTCCGCGAATATACGTACATGGTACTGGTCTCATCATCGGCCCTCCTGCCTTTACAGGATATATGCCCGGTATTCCTCACAGCAGGGAGAACCGGAGCACACATACATGATCCCTGCCTCAAAGTCCATGATCTCGCTGGACACGGTAATGGTCCGCATGCCCACTGGCTGGCTGGGATCATTGGAATGGCGGCACAGGGACTGGGGCAGGTTCTTGTGGTCTGCCATACAGCACTGGATGGTATTTACGTCGATGTGTCCGTGGTGCTCCATCAGAAGTTCCCGCAGACGGTCTCCCCTGGGGGAACGCTGGAGGGCGTGAATCTCCGGCTGCACCACAAAGTGGTTGGCATGGGTCACGATCCCCTGTTCTGCCGGAATACAGTCGGTTCCTTTGGGATATACTTCAAAGTCCACTGCCTTTTTCTCCCTGAATCCGGCCACCATCACATTGCAGGACACGGCCCTGGGGAAGGAACGGATAAAGCTTTCCGCCTCCCCGAAGGTCTTATATTTCAGAAGCTGCCTTCTGGCAAAGACCGTGGGAAGTCCCACATCCCAGGCATCGTAGACAGACTGGAGATTGTTGCTGGCCATACCCAGGCCGTGGGTGTTCATGCCGCCCCGGGGTACCTGGCCTGCCTCGGTCAGGCCCATGATGCGGGTGCCGTCCGGCTGGGTAATGTGGAGAATCACCACATGGTCCTTGATCCTTACCCTGTAATCCCAGTTCTTTACCAGGTACATTTTCCCGTCCCTGGCTGCCTCCGGAAGCACGGCGGCTGTGGTGCACTCGTTTCTTCTGGGGAACTTGGTGATCTCGTAGCGGCAGTTGACCACCATAATATCTGCCAGGGAGAAACCGGAGCCCTGGGCAATGCCCTCCACCTCCTCCATGACCTCCGGCGCTTCCTTCCGGGTAATGTCCACAAAGGACATGGCAAACTTCTGGATCTCCTCCCAGGAACGGTCGGAGGTCCGGGCAAAGACCTCCTTGTAGTCGCTGACCGAATGGGCGATCAGATCCTTTGCCTGACGTCCGTAATCCTTTCCGATTTCAAAATAAGTGGAGCCGGATATTCTGATAAATGGATAGCTGTGCATAGTCTCAATCTCCTTTTCAAATTTGCTTCTAGAGCCGGTAGGGAATATAGGTTCCCTGGCAGGGAGGCCCGGAACAGATATAGGCCGTATTCTCCGCAAAATCCACGATCATGGAAGCCACCGTAATCCCCGCCGGAATATAGGTCCGCCTGTCCCCGGCAAAGGTGGGATGGCTGCATATGGCCTTGGGCCAGTATTCATGGTCCCTCATGCACTCCATAATGTAGGGCACGTCAATCTCCCCCTGCCGCTTTGCCAGAAGCTCCCTAAGCCGTACATCCCGGACCTTGGGCCTTTCGGGAAATGCGTCTGCCTCCGGGTCCATGACAAAATGGTTGGCATGGGTGAGAATCCCGCCCTGGGAGTACACCTGGTCCATCTTCTCCGGCTGTACCTCAAAGTCCAGTACCTGCCCCCTGGCCCCCACCAGCATAATGTTGTTGGACACACAGCGCCGGAAATTCTTCACCAGCCCGGCAGCCTCCTCAAAGCTTTTGCAGGCCAGCACCTTCCGGCGCAGGAAGGTTACCGGCAGTCCGGCTCCATAATGGTCGTGAACCGACTGCATCCCGTTGTTCACAATGGCCACTCCAAAGGAGTTGAATCCTTCCCTGGGCATCTGCCCCGCCTCGGTCCAGCCAATGGCCGAGTATTCCTTTGTGCGGATTCTAAGCAGCACAATGTGGTCCATGATCTTCTGGAAGAAATCCCAGTTCTTCACCGCATAGGTCTTCCCGCCCAGGGATGCCTCCGGCAGAATGGCCGCGGTGGTACAGTCCTCCGACGACACATCCGGCTCCTTCCGGGTCTCTGCCGTATTGGCGGCATTTCCCGGAGGGGAAAGCTTGCTGATCTCATACCGGCAGTTAATGGCCATAATCTCACTTAAGCTGCGGCCGCACCCGGCAGCCAGCCCTCTGGCCTCCTCCAGAATCTCCGGCATCTGGGCCTCTACCACCGGCAGATATCCCATGGCATACTCCTGGGCCTGTTCCCAGGTAAATCCCTGCTTCCCAAAAGATTCTTTATAATGTTCCACACAGACTGCAATCCGGTCCGCTGCCTGCTGACCGTACTGGACCCCCCGCTCAAAGGGCGTCTCTGCCGTGATCTCAATCAGGGGATATGGTTCTCTTTTTTCCATTGTAGTACATAACTCCTTTTTCCTTGCCAGAGGCTGATTAGACGGTTACGGTGCTCCCTTACTCGTGGAGTCTGCATGCCACAAAATGGCCGGGGGCTCCCTCTTTCAGTGCCAGCCCGTCCTCCCGGCACCGGTCTTCTGCATAAGGACACCGGTCTGCGAACCGGCACCCGGGTTTGGGATTGATGGGGGAGGTAACCTCGCCCTTGATGATCTCCAGCTTCTTCCTGTGCTTTAAGGAAGCGATGGGTATGGCATTAAGCAGGGCCCGGGTATAGGGATGCTGGGGATTGGCAAACAGTTCACTGGTTGGCGCAAACTCCACACACTGGCCCAGGTACATGACCGCAATATTGTCGCTGATATGCTTGATGACACTTAAGTTGTGGGTGACGAACAGGTAGGTCAGTCCCATCTCGTCCTGAAGGTCCATCATCAGGTTCAGAATCTGGGCCTGGATGGACACGTCCAGGGCTGACACCGGCTCATCGCACACAATGAATTCCGGGTCCACGGACAGGGCACGGGCGATTCCGATCCGCTGTCTGCGGCCTCCGTCCAGCTCATGGGGGTAGGAGTTGATGAACCGCTCCGCCAGCCCTACCGTCTCCATCAGATGGTACACCCGGTCCAGCCGCTCCCCGTGGCTTCCGTGGGTCCGGGTGGTGATCATGGGCTCGGCAATGATCTCACTGACGGACATTCTGGGATTCAGGGATGTAAAGGGGTCCTGGAAGATAATCTGCATCTTCTTGCGCATTTCCTTCATCTGCTTCTGGGAATAGCCTACAATATTCTCCCCGTTGTACAGAATCTCCCCGGAGGTAGGCTCCAAAAGCCGCAGGATGGTCCTGCCCAGGGTGGATTTGCCGCATCCGCTCTCTCCCACCACCCCCAGGGTCTCCCCCCGGCTGATGGTGATGTTCACATGGTCCACCGCATGGAGAGGGCCACGTCTGGTATTGAAATATTTCACCAGTTCTCTTGTCTGAATCAATGGCGTACTCATCTAGTTTTCCTCCCCGCTTTCATACAGAAAACATTTAATCTGGTGGCCGTCAAAATTCACCATACCCGGCGATTTCCGGCTGCATATATCCATACAGCTTGGACACCGGTCTGCGAACCGGCACCCGGGAATGGGCTTTGTAGGGTCCGGCATCAGGCCGTCAATGGGTGTCAGCCGCTCTGCGTTGCTGGTAATATCCGGAATGGACCCAAAGAGCCCAACGGTGTAGGGATGATGGCGCTCTCCCTCGTAGATATCCTCAATCTTTCCGTACTCCACGATCTCTCCGGCATAGATAATGGCCACCTTGTTGCAGATCTGGGCCACTACCCCCAGGTCATGGGTGATCATGATCATGGCCGTGTTCAGCCGCTCCTTAAGATCATCCATCATTTTCAGCACCTGGGCCTGGATGGTCACGTCCAGGGCCGTGGTAGGCTCGTCTGCCAGCAGCAGCCTGGGGGTACAGGACAGGGCGATGGCAATGACGATCCGCTGGCGCATGCCTCCGGAGAACTGGTGTGGATACTCGGTTTTCCTCTCGGCAGGAATCCCTACCAGCTCCATCATTTCATCCACCTTTTTCTCAATCTCCCCATGGCTCATGCCTGTGTTGTGAAGCTCAATGACCTCTGCAATCTGCTTTCCCACTGTGTGAAGGGGATTTAAGGCGCTCATGGGATCGGCAAAGATCATGGAAATGTCGTTGCCCCGCAGCATCCGCATTTCCTCTTCCTTCATGTTGACCACATCCCGTCCCTCGAACAGGATTTCCCCCTGGGTGATGAAGCCGGTGCGCTCCGGCAGCAGCTTTAAAATGCTTAAGGCAATGGTGGTCTTTCCGGCTCCGGTCTCCCCCACCAGCCCCAGGGTCTCCCCCTTGTCCAGGTCCAGGTCAATGCCGTTGAGGGCGTAGACATCATCCTCATCGGTCTTGTACATTACATGTAAATTCTTAATTTCCAGAAGTTTTTCAGACATATGCTTTCTTTCCCCTTTTTCAATGTAACCGTCCAGAAACGGCTGCCGGTCAGTTCCTCAGTCTCGGGTCCATGGCATCCCGCAGGCCGTCCCCTGCCAGGGTCAGGGACATGACGGACATGACCACTGCAAATCCCGGGAACAGGGACAGGTACGGATAATACCGCATCTGGGTCTTGGCAAAGGACAGCATGCTGCCCCACTCCGGCGTAGGCTCGGATACCCCCAGGCCCACAAAGCTTAAGGATGCCACCGTGATCACGGACCGCGCCACGGTCTGGGTCACCTGCACCAGCACAGGACCCATGGCATTGGGGAAAATATGCCGCAGGATAATCCGGGCATCGCTGGTGCCGCAGGCCCGGCAGGCCTCAATATACTCCTGGCCCTTGACGCCCATCACCGCTGACCGGACAATCCTGGCCATTCTGGCCACCTGGGATACGCCCATGGCCACGATCATATTGAACATGCTGCTGCCCAGGGCAGAGATGATGGTGATGGCAAGGAGGGTGCTGGGAATGGCCATCAGCACGTCCATGCACCGCATGAGAATGTCATCCACCTTGCCTCCGTAGTAGGCAGCCGTAGCTCCGATGAGACCGCCGAAGGTCAGGGACACGGCCACGGTGGCGATTCCCACGAACATGGAGATCCGCCCGCCGTAGATCACACGGGTAAAATAATCCCGTCCATACTGGTCCGTGCCAAAGATATGGGCTCCGCTGGGAGCCTGGTAGGCATTGGCCAGGTCCATGGTCAGGGCTCCGCTTTCAAAGTCCAGCCACAGATCCGCGCTTAGGACCGTAACGGCCATCAGAAGGAACACTGCCAGCCCCGCCAGGGCCAGCTTATTCTTTTTGAAACGAATCCAGATGGTCTTCCACTGGCTCTTTTTTCTGGCTGCGTTGTATCTGCTTTTGGTGCTGCCGGTTGGTGTGGTTGCTGTACTCATGCCTTCTTCACCTGCCTTTTCACGGAAGTAAACTGGGATGCCAGTCTGGGATCAATGTAGGTATAGATAATATCCACCAGCAGATTGATCAGGCTGGCAAAAATAGCTGTGGTCATAACGGCTCCCATGACAATGGGAGTATCCTTCTGGCGGATGGCATTGATCATCAGCTGGCCAAGCCCCGGAATGGTGAACACCTGCTCCAGCACAATGGAACCGCCCAGGGCGAACCCGAAGTTGGTGCCGATGACCGTTACCACCGGAAGCAGGGCATTGCGCAGGGCGTGGCCGTAGGTGACGCCCCGGGGGGTGGCTCCCTTGGCCTTGGCCGTGCGGATATAATCCTGGCGGATCACCTCCAGCATGGTGGTGCGGGTCATACGCAGCAGGGCCGCCGTGGTGGAGGATGCCGAAGCAATCACCGGAAGAATATAGTGTTTGGGGGAGGACAGTCCCATCATGGGAAGCCATCCCAGCTTAATACAGAAAATCATCATCAGCAGCATGGCCAGGAAAAAAGCCGGCATGGAAGTGATGGTCAGGGAAATGGCCAGGGTCATGTTATCTGTCAGGGAATACTGCTTAATGGCAGACAGAATGCCGATGGGCAGACCTACGATCACTGCCACGCAGATACTGAAGGTGGCCAGGCTTAAGGTGTAGGGCATCCGGGACATGATCTCGTCAAACACCGGAAGGTTGGAGGTATAGCTGGTGCCCAAGTCCCCCTGGAAGGCGCCGATCACATACTGGGCAAACCGTACCAGGAAGGGATTGTTCAGCCCCATTTCCTCTCTTAAGGCCTCCTGGGCCTCCATGGGCGCCCCCTCTCCCAGGATCATCATCACCGGGTCTCCGGGAGTCAGTTCCATGATGGTAAAAATGATGAAGATCACGCCGATAATCACAGGGATCATCATCAGAAGTCTCTTTCCTATGTATTTGAGCATAAACATCCTCCTGTCAAACAGAAATGGAACTTGCCGGGTGCCAGCAGGCACCCGGCAAGCCGTCAGCTTTTATAAATTTCTATTCTTCCACCAGATAAGCGTTTGCCCACACATTGCGCTCCAGGGGATGGAAGGTCCAGCCCTTGACATTCTTGTTGATGATAATGGGGCGGGTATCGCTGTACAGCGGGATGGCCGGCACGTCTTCCTTGATCATCTCATAGCACTTGCGGAAGATCTCGGTACGTTTGGCCGGGTCAAGTTCGGTAACGGACTCGTCTACCAGCTTGTCAAACTCGGGATTCTGGTAGCCGGCGTAGTTGTTGCCGCCGCCCAGCATTTCCGTGGACAGTCTCCGGCGCAGCATGTACTCGGCATCATTGATCACGTGGTTGGTCATCCGCAGGGATGCCACAAACTGGCGGTTGCCGGACACGGTGTCAATCCATACGGAACGCTGAAGCTTCTCAAAGGTTACATTGATGCCTACCTTGGCCAACTGGGCCTGCATCACCTCGGCCGGCGCCATGTAGGTGTCGGAGCTGTCCTGGGTGAATACCACATCGATTCCGTCCGGATACCCGGCAGCGGCCAGACACTCTTTTGCCTTGTCCAGGTCCTGCTCATACCACTCAAAGTCAGGCAGATACCCGGTGGCACCGGTGGCGCACCAGCAGTTGTTGACAACCCCAAGTCCGTTGGCACCGCCCAGAAGGATCTCGTCCCGGTTGATGGCATAGGCCACGGCCTTTCTTAAGTTCACATCGGTAAAGGGACCGTCTGTGGTATTGAAGGTAATGTCATAGAGACCAAAGGCCCGGTCATCAATGACGGTGGTCAGGTTGGGCAGTGCCATCAGATGGTCAAAATCCGCCTTGGCCAGACCATAGTAGTAGTCCACCTCTCCGGATTCCAGGGCCATGGCTCCGGCGGACGCATCGGTAATAATGGTCCAGTTGATGTATTTCATCTTGGGGACTCCCCGGTAGTAATCCTCATTGCGTTCAAATTCCAGACGGTTTCCGCTCTGCCATTTGGTCAGCTTGTAAGCGCCTACGCCTACAGGCTCCCGGCCGAAATCACGGCCTGCGGCTTCGCACTCTTCCACTGCCTTCTGGCTGACAATGCTGTAGGACGGGTTGGTCATAATCTCCAGGAATGGGGCGTAGGCATATTTCAGCACTGCCTTCATGTGGGTATCATCAATCTTCTCAAATTTGTCGATACAGCCGTTGGTCTGGGCGGTAAAGGAGGAGGCGATGGCCCGGTTCAGGGAGAACACCACATCGTCCACGGTCATGGTATCGCCGTTGTGGAACTTGACTCCCTCCCGGATGGTAAAGGTGTACTCCAGTCCGTCGTCACTGGCAGACCACTCAGTGGCAATGGCCGGCTCATATTCCTGGGTCTCCCAGTTAAAATAAAGCAGGGGATCGGAAACATTGTACATGAACATCCAGGTCACCAGATCCTTGGTCTGGGACGGGTCCAGGGAGGTAGGCTCGGATTTGCAGGACATGTTCAGGGTGTCACGGCTGCTTAGTTTTTCCTCTCCCGCTGCCTCCTGGCCGCCTCCCCCTGCCGGAGCTTCCGCGCTGTTTCCGCCGGAGGGAGCCGGTGCAGAGCCTCCGCATCCAGTGGCTGCTGCTGCCATGGCTGCTGTCAAAAGGATCGCCAGCATTTTTTTCATGCTATTTTTCATACTTTTTTTCATTGCCCTTTTCCTCTCTTTATTATAGAATGTAGAAGTCAGATACTGGGCAGGCGCCTGCTTTTTTCTGCCAGACCATAACCGTCCGGACAAGGCATTTTCCTATAAGGACCGTTACGTCAAATCAGACAAAAAATCAATTATTTTTGTCAACTTTTGTTGCTAATAGTATAATAGAAGGCACCTTGTTTGTCTAATGACAGCTAAACATATACCCCATTACCTTTTGTTATGAGAAGGAGGCGGCATGCAGTCTACCGTATACGAATATATCATCACCATTGCCAAGCACCAGAGTATTTCCAGGGCTGCCCGGGAACTTTGCATCACCCAGCCGGCCCTGACCAAATATTTAAAACGCCTGGAAGAAAGCCTGGGCACCCGGCTCTTTGACCGGACCACCACCCCCATTTCCCTGACTCCGGCAGGCAGAAAATACGTGGAAAAGGCTGCGCAGATCCTGGAGATCGAGCGCAGCCTGCAATGTGACCTGAATCAGATTTCCACCCGCATCCGGGGCAAGGTAACCGTAGGCATGAACACGGAATTCTGCAGCTTTGCCATGCCTTACGTGCTTCCGGAATTCCGGTTCCGGTATCCGGAGATTGAGGTCACCATCCACGAAGGCCATAACCGGAAGCTGTTTGAAGAGCTGGCTGACGGGCGGGTGGATGTGGTGTATTCCACCTATGCCACGGATATGGATGTGTTTACCTACCATATACTCTACAGCGAGCCGATACTTCTGGCCGTACCTGCGGACCATTCCCTGGTAAAGAATCTGGACCTTTCCAGCAATTCTCCCCTGACCCCCTACTATCTTAACCCGGATCGGGTCAAGAACTGTGATTTCATCGTCCTGATTCCGGAGCAGGGCATGGGGGTCATTGCCAGGAAACTGTTTCACAAATACGACCTGAATCCCCACATTGTCCTGGAGATCCAGAAGCATGAGACTGCCGTGCGGCTGGCCTCCGCAGGTCTTGGCATGGTCTTTACGCCGGCCCGGACCCTTCTGCGGATTCCCCTGATGAAGCCCATGGCCTGCTTTTCCATCGAGAATCCCATACTGACCCGCAGCCGGGGGGTCTATTATTCCAAGTATGCCCCCTTATCCGAAGCTGCCCAGTGTTTCATCGAAGTGTTCAGTGATGTGTACCACCACGAAAGCGCCCTGTGGCTTCCTGAGTGCAGACTTTTACCCCCCCCCTGAGAAAAAATGCAAATAGGGAGCACTGCATTATCCCTGGTTCCTGCAGCATAAGGCCCGTATCCTCCGGATACCGGTACCGTATTTTGCAGGAATCAGCGGTTGGTTCTTTCTGTATTTTGGGTATCCGCATATTCTAAAAATACTTACAGGAGCGGTAAAAGCCGAGAAAATTCTACCGCAGATTATAGCCTCTGCCATAAAAGTACGTTCCCAAAAACAGCCTGACCGGAAATACAGCCGTAAAAAGAAGCAATCCCGCCGAAAACATCATAATAATAATCGGAAACCTTGTTTATAAATTCATCATAAATGTATATAGGCATGTACATGCCGTGGGATAAGCGTAATTTTAAGCCTGCTTGGATTGTAACATCGAAATAGGGTTATTTCTGATGCCTGTTTATATATTTTGTAAATACAAGCTGTCATGGACATAATTTTTATACATATAGTTAATTCTCCCCAGAAGAAATCATAAATAATTTTGATTCTTTAAAAGAAAAATTTATGTAAGCTAAAAAGACTACCGGCAACTGCTGATAGTCTTTTCTTTCCTCTACACGATTTTAC
>CAJTOV010000059.1 GCA_910577765.1 uncultured Lachnospiraceae bacterium | reverse complement strand
AAACTGGACAAAAACAGTCTTACAAGCCAGCTTGACGTCTGTTTCCGTCCAGTTTCCCCGCCCCGTGAACTGTAATTAGTATAGCTGGAAAAGATTCAGAAAACAACCATCAAAATGTTTCAAAAAATCAAGCCATGTTTCAAAATTTGCAAAACAGCATACGGATATTTTTCGTTAAATAGGCTTATATCCCTTGAAAATATTGACAATTTTTGCATTCACCACCCTTGGCACATTGTTTGCTTGTATTTTATATAACAAAATTCAGGAGGTAGCAGGATGAGTACAGGTTTAAAATACGACCAGTTTGAGATCGGCAAGGAGTATGTGTCCCCCCGCAGGACCGTCACGGAAGCAGATATCCAGCAGTTTGCCGGACTGTCCGGGGATTACAATCCCCTTCACACCGATGATATTTTCATCAGGGAGAAGACCCCTTACGCCGGGCGGATCGCCCACGGTGCCCTGACCTTTGCCATGGCCACAGGCTTAAGCTTCCAGGAGGGCCTGACCAGGGGCACCACCATCGGATTCCTGGGGGTGGACATTACCTTCGTGTCTCCGGTCATGGCCGGTGACACCATCTACCAGGTCTCCAAATGCATTGACAAGCGGGAAACCAAAAAGCCCGGAAGAGGCATCGTGTTTATCCAGCGGGATGTGTTTAACCAGAGAGATGAATGCGTCCTGAAGCAGGTGTGCCGGGTAATGGTGATGAAGTAAAAGGAGAAGCCCATGGCACTGGTAACCGGATTTACAAAACTTTTTAGAATTGAAGCACCTGTTATGGAGGGCGGCATGCAGAATGCTGCCGGTCCGGCCCTGGCGGCTGCCGTGTCCAATGCCGGAGGGCTGGGGACCACCAATATTTCCATGTACCCGGACCTGGACCGGTTCCGGGATGCCCTGCGGGAAATCCGGTCCCTGACCGACAGACCTTTCGCCGTCAATGTCTCCATGATCCCCAATGTGGACATGGGCGAGAAGATACGGCAGTATCTGGATATCTGTGCCCAGGAAGGGGTAAATGTCATCGAGACTGCCGGGAAGAATCCCAGGGAATTTGTAGGGATGATCCATGACGGCGGCATGAAGATCATCCATAAGGTACCTATGGTCAGACACGCGGTGTCAGCGGTCCGCAGCGGGGTGGATGCCGTGTCTATTGTTGGCTCAGAGGCTGCGGGCCACCCTTCGCCTGACCTGGTGGGCACCATGGTCCTGGCCCAGAAGGCGGCCCAGGCAGATCTGGGAGTTCCCTTTCTGATCGGCGGGGGAATCTGTACCGGAAGCGCCCTGGCAGCGGCCCTGGCCCTGGGGGCAGACGGCGTGGTCCTGGGAACCCGTCTCCTGGCAAGCTGTGAGTGTCCCATTTCCAGACAGCATAAGGAGTGGATTGTCCAGGCATCGGAGACCGATACCGTGCTGTGCCAGCGGGCCATCCACAATATGGTGCGGGTTGCCCACAATGCCGCGGCCGAGGAATGTCTGGAGCTGGAAAAGCGTCCCGGGGTAACCCTTGGGGACCTGATGCCTATCATATCCGGCGCTGCCGGAAAGAAGGCTTATGAAACCGGGGATGTGTCCAGGGGCATATTTGCCGTGGGCCAGGGGATCGGGCTGATCCATGAGATTAAACCGGTGCAGGAGATTGTGGAGGAACTGCTGCGGGAGGCTGACCAGGCGATCCGGAGAGCTGCCGGGATTCAGTCATAAGGAGAGACAATGGATAAGAATCAGACAAGGGAAGTCTTATTTGAGAAAACCCAGGACGGCATTGCCTGCATCACCCTGAACCGCCCGGACCAGCTTAATGCCATGACCCTGGATATGTATGACCAGGTGGCGGCACTGGCCGGACAGTGTTCGGAGGATGCGTCGGTCCGGGCCGTGGTGATCACCGGAAGCGGAAAACATTTCTGCGCCGGCGGGGATATTATGCGCTTTAAAAGGCTAATGGATGCAGGCCAGGAGCTGCCCCAGGCCGGGGTCATAAAAACGGCCCAGATGGCCATGGCAGTCCGCAGATGCGAGAAGCCGGTGATTGCCAAAGTCAACGGTTCCGCTGTGGGGGCGGGCTGTGCCCTGGCTCTGGCCTGCGATTTCCGGGTCATGGATGAGAACAGCCGGCTCCTCAGCGGGTTTACCAGGATGGGCTTCTCTGGGGATACCCTGGGCTGGTACTGGCTCAGCCGGATGGTGGGTATGGCGAAAACAGCAGAATTCTACATGATGGGCAAAGGCTTTACTGCCAGGGAAGCCCTGGACCTTGGAATCAGCAGCCTGGTTGCTCCTGCCGGCCGGCTGGACCAGGAGGCAGAGGCATTTGCGGCAAAGTTTCTGGAGCTTCCCACCAGGGCCCTGGCTTACCAGAAGCAGATGTTCAATCTCATCGCTTACCCGGACATGGAGGCGGTGGCAGCCATGGAGCGGGAGTTTATGCCCAGATGCTCCATGCTGAAAGATCATGAAGAGGCGGTCAATGCCTTCCTGGAGAAACGGGAACCGAGATTTACAGGCAGGTGAACCAGAACATGTCTGAATTTAGAGGAGGTAATTGGTATGAACATATTAATCTGTGTCAAACAGGTACCGGATACAACGGAGATCAGGATCGATCCCGTGAAGAATACCCTGATCCGTGAGGGGGTTCCTTCGATTCTGAATCCCTTTGACGGGTATGCCCTGGAGGCGGCAGCCCGGATCAGGGATGCCCACCCGGACACCCGGATTGTGGTGGTGTCCATGGGACTTCCCCAGGCAAAAAATGCCCTGAAGGAATGTCTTGCCATTGCGGCGGACAAGGCCTATCTGGTGTCTGACCGTCCCTTTGGCGGTTCGGATACCCTGGCCACCAGCTATATTCTCAGCCAGGCCATTGGAAAGATCCAGGAGCTGGAAGGGAAATTCGATGCCATTTTCTGCGGAAAGCAGGCCATTGACGGGGATACGGCCCAGGTGGGTCCCGAGATTGCGGAGCATCTGGGATATCCCCAGGTCACCTACGGACTGGAAGCTTCCCTGGAAGGAAATGTCCTTCATGTGAAGAAAGAGGTGGAGGAAGGGGTGGAGATTCTGGAGGTGGGGCTTCCCTGCGTGGTCACCTTTACCAAGCCGGCCTGGGACCCCCGGTATCCTACCATCAAACGGAAGCTGGCAGCAGGCCGGGCAGAGATTCCCGTGCTTTCCGCAGCGGATCTTACAGGCATTGACCTGTCCAGGGCAGGCCTGAAGGGCTCTCCCACCAAAGTGAAGAAGACCTTTGTACCCCAGAAGAAAACCGGAGGCGTGAAGATCCAGGAGGAACATGCAGGCGACTCTGCCAGAAAGCTGTTTACACTTTTGGGCGATGCCGGAATTATTTGAATCCCCTTGGGACGGCGGGTGCGCCGTCTATTACCATTCGTTAGAGAGGAGCAGTAGAACCATGGAAGCAAAAAGCAGGGATTTATGGGTATTTGTGGAGACCAGTGAGGACGGCCGTGCGAAAAATGTCGGCATAGAGCTTCTGACTCCTGGCCGGATGATGGCGGACAAGCAGCAGGGCTCCCTTGTGGCAGTGGTCATTGGCTGGCAGGTAGAGGAAGCCGTGAAAACAGCCTCCGCCTATGGAGCAGACAGGATTCTGGTAGTAGAAGGCGAAGAATACCGCCATTACAGTACCGATGCCTACACCCATGCCATCTGTAAACTGGTGGAGAAATACGGGCCCACCAGCATGATGATCGGCGCTACCGGCAATGGCCGGGATCTGGGGCCACGGGTTTCCTGCCGTCTGGGCACAGGCCTTACCGCTGACTGTACGGCCCTGGACATTGACGGGGAAAGCGGCAATGTGGCCTGGACCCGTCCGGCCTTTGGGGGAAATCTTATGGCCACCATCATGTGCCCGGACCACCGCCCCCAGATCGGCACGGTGCGGCCAGGCGTATTTAAAAAAGGAATTCCCGGGGAAGGAAAGGCGGAAGTGATCCGGGAGGATATCCACATGGACGTTTCCCAGATCCGCACCAGGGTGCTGGAACTGATCCGGGAGGTCAATGAGGAAATGGTGGATCTGGAAGGAGCCCAGATCATCGTATCCGGCGGACGCGGGGTAGGAGGACCCGAAGGCTTTGGAATCATCCGGGAGCTGGCCCAGGTGCTGGGCGGTACGGTCGGCGCTTCCCGGGCAGCCGTGGACGCCGGCTGGATCGGCCATGCCCACCAGGTGGGCCAGACCGGAAAGACCGTGGGGCCTAAGCTTTACATTGCCTGCGGCATCTCCGGCGCCATCCAGCATGTGGCAGGTATGAGCAGCTCGGATTACATTGTGGCCATCAACAAGGACCCGGATGCCTCGATTTTTAATGTGGCAGACTTTGGGGTGGTGGGAAACCTGTTTGAGGTGATTCCGGTTCTCATCGAAGAAATCAAGAAAGCAAAGGCATAGTAACCGTTCAGATGTGGAGGAAAACACTGTGGATTTCTGGAGTGGTCTAGTATACAATTTTTACGGAAACCGTAATGCATTTCTCAGGGACAAGGAAGCCGTCTATGATTATGACCGTAATCTGCATGTTACCTATGGGGAACTGGAGGAACGGTCCAGCCGGATTGCCGGTTATCTGACCCGGCGGCTGGGGGTGAAAAAGGGAGACCGGATCGGCATCTGCGCCTGCAACCGGGTGGAATTTTTTGATCTGTTTTTTGCCGCCTATAAGACCGGTGCCATCCTCACCACCTACAACGGGCTTCTCATGCCCTGGGAATTAAAAGAACTGTTTAACAATGAGACGCCTGCGGCAATTTTCTGTGATTCGGTATACCAGGAAAAGCTGGAGTCCTTCCGGCAGGAGCTGGACTTTACGCCCCGGTTCATTAACCTGGATGCAGAAGGGGAGGCAGGATACCGGCATATGCTTGAAACAGAGGAAATGCCGGTGCTGCCGGACCCTGACCCGGAGGATATTCTGATGCTGATTCATACAGGGGGAACCACCGGGACCCCCAAGGCTGCCATGATCTCCTACCGGGCTGTGGTCTGCAACTCCATCAGCACCGTGCTGTCCCACAATCTCTCTCCCGCAGACACCACCTATCTGATGCTGCCGCTGTTTCACACGGCTGCATGGAACAGTATCTCCCTGGGGGTCCTGCTGGCTGGCGGGAAGATTGTGCTGAAAAAACGGTTTGATGCGGAAGAAGCATACGATATCATTGAGAAGGAGCGGCCCACGTTCCTTCTGGGAGTTCCCACCATGTATACCAGGCTCTCCTTAAGTCCCAGGTTCGAAACCGCGGATTTCTCTTCCATCCGGTCCATGCGGTGCGGTGCCGCTCCATTGCCCATGGCGCTGTTTGAAACCTATGATGCCAGGAATCTCCCCCTCTGCAATTCCTACGGCCTGACGGAATGCGGCCCCAGCAATTTCTCGTTTCCCATGAGGCTTGTGGGCCAGGAGGAGCTTCGAAGGAAGGCAGGTGCTGTGGGACAGCCTTACTATTTTAATAAGGTAAGAATCGTGGATGACCAGGACCGTGAACTGCCTCCGGGCCATGCCGGGGAGCTGCAATTTTCCGGCCCCCTTACCTTTTCCGGCTACTGGAACAATCCGGAGGAAACTGCCCAGGTGATCCATGGCGACTGGATTGCCACCGGGGATATTGCGGTCTGCGACGAGGACGGATATTACACCATCATCGGGCGAAAGAAACATATGTTCATCTCCGGAGGGGAAAATATATTCCCCATTGAAATCGAAAATATTCTTATGAAGCATCCGGCAGTCCAGGACTGCTGTGTCATAGGTGTGGAGGATTCCCACTGGGGCGAGGTTGGCAAAGCTCTGGTGCAGCTGGTGCCGGGGAAACCGGCAACCGCCCAGGAGCTGTCGGACTTTATGAAGGAGTACCTGCCTACCATCAAACGGCCCAGATATATTGGGTTTGTGGAAAAGATTCCCAGAAATTCCGTGGGGAAGCTGCTGTTAAAGGAAGCGGAAGCCCTGCATCTCCAAGTAAATGGGTCAGTACACTAGTGGCCAAAGGATCATCACAAGCAAACCGCCCAGGGGTTGTCTGGGCGGTTTGCTTATAATGAAAATCCGTCATTGGCTGAATCTGGATTCTCCCTTAAACTGTGTTTTCAAGTTTCTGTTTCTTGTGTCTGCTGCTTCATTGCTGCCGGCATGTACCAGACATCTGCCTACCGGTAATACACCCGGTCAAAGTGGATCTCTTTCAGGCGTTTTCCTGCCAGGCTGCCGGCCCCTGTGGGGCTGGTCTGGTCCGTTACGGCACGGGTGGATGCCAGGTCCGTAAGAATCTTGGGATCTGCCGTGTAGGCTGTCCTGGATTCCCGCACCATGGCGGCTGCCACACGGCATTCCTCCCAGATGTAATCTCCCATGTAAAAGCTTCCGTCCTCATATTCCATCAGAAGCCGCTCCATGTCTTCCTGCCCGGCATCTTTGCCGTCAACCAGAACCCGGACTCCCCGCTCCTGATACCTTCTCAGGCCTTCCAGAAATACTTTCCGGCTCCGCCTGCTTAGTTTTCTTACCATTTTCAATAGTTTCTCCATTCTCAGCGTCTGGAGGATGCGAAAGCAGGACTGTATTCAGCGGCCTGCTGCTGCAATATGCGGCAGCATCTGCCGCTGGCAGCGGTCTCCCATACCGGGGCCTGCAAATGGCCTGGCAAGTGCTTCCACAAGGAAACCTGCTGTGACACAATTCCTGGTATGCAAAGCAGAATCATTTCTGCCTGCACCAGCACCTGTCCGGCTGCCAGACCCCTGCCTGTGAACCATAACGCTGCTTCTGCCCCTCCCTTACTGTCCCAGCAGCTTACGGAAAAAATCCATATCTGCTCTTGTGACTGTGAATGCATCTGCTGAAGGTGGAATCTCCAGAATCGGGGTATGCCACCGTCTCTCCATCATGTTCCTGGTCTTTCCGCTGCCAAAGGCGGCGGCGTACTGCCAGCTCTTATCCAGGTGTTTTCCCCGTTCCAGGGCTTCCATAAATGCATCCATCTGCCAGGGACTTGCGGACCCGGTCACGATCTTCCGGTCGCAGCGGGTGCATTCCACAATGCCTGCTTCTGTAATCTCCCCAAAATCCGTAATGATACATTGATACTTCCCATTGAGGCACTGTGCCAGTACCGGTGCATCTGCCTCCCCATAATAGTCCACCTCCAGAATCCGTCTGTCTCCCAGCCGGCGGAAATCTCCATGGGTATTCCATTCCAGCACTGCGGTCCGTTGTCCTTTTACACCGGTCAGGTAGTTGGCCAGCCAGATCGCCAGGTGGGTCACTCCCACTGAGCGTCCGGCCCCTATGATCCCTACGGTCCGCCAGTCAGGTTCCCGGGAATGCTTTTTAAATAGGATACTGCCTTTTTTAACCATACCCGTATGCTGCCTCCTGTCTCTGGTTCTGTCCAGACTGCCAGCATCCTGTCATAGACTTTCTGCACCTGCCGGGTACTTTGGAATGGGCTGGTAAAATGTGGCATCAGGAACACAGGGGTCTCCTTTGCCGGACTGGGCAGCCGTGGTGACAGCTGCTTACAGAACTGGTTATAGAGTATGACGGTTCCCGGAAGAAATCCGGGAGATCGGATAACGGTTCCGGCAGTCTCCCACTGCCAGGGTTTGCCTGTGGCTACCAGCAGAAAGCCGTCTGCCGGTTCTTCGGTAAATGTCTTCTGGTCTGTGCCGAAATCCTTCACCACCACCGGATACGGGTGGGGCTTTAACTGGACGGCCTTTCCGTATGCCGGAAGCATGGGCAGGCCTGCGATCCGCAAGGTTCCATAAGAATCAGCCTCTGCGCCGGTGCACCCGGCAAACTGCCGGACTCCGCCGGAGTCATTGTGTTCCTCATAGATCACGGCCAGACCCTGCCGCTGCAAATGGGCTGCCAGGCCCATGGCCACGTGTGTGGCCCCGGCGCCATGGCTGGTGCCTGCCACGGCAATCACCAGGGAAGAGGTCCTGCTTCCTGAAAAAAGTCCCTGCCTTTGTCCGTGAATTTCTTTCTGGATTCGGTCCAGCTCCTGACACAGCCGGTCTACGGATGCATACCGTCTCTCCGGCTGTGGATGAAGGCAGGCCTTTATGATCCGCCCCATGTCCCGGTCAACCAGCGCCCTGGGATATAAGGGGTGTTCCCCCGGAAAGCTCCCGGTCAGCATGTAATAGAGGACAGCACCAATGGCATAGATATCCGTCCGCTCATCAAGCAGCCTGCCTGTATACTGTTCCGGCGCTGCGAATCCCACGGTTCCGTAGCGTTTCACAAGCTCCTTTGCTTCATCCACATAGACCGCGTGGTCAAAGTCCACCAGCTTGATGGTGTCCCGGCAGACCAGCAGGTTCTTAGGCTGTAAATCCAGATACAAAATAGGGTTGGGTCTTGCCGAATGCAAGATTATCACCAGATGGCAAATCTGAATCCCGTAGGATACGGTCATTGCCTTGGATAAATGCCCCATGTCTGATACAAGGGCGTATAGGGAACTTCCTTCCAGAAATTCTTCTATGATTCCAAACCAGCCATCCCCCGGTGTCTCCTCAATGTCATAGACAATGGGAATACCCGGATGGCGGATACTCTTTAAGATCAGCGCTTCCCGTTTGAACTGCTGGTAGTCCATGGTGCTTTTGTGGACCAGCTTGATGGCCCGGTACTCTTCCAGCTCCAGATGTCTGGCCAGATAGACCCTTCCGCTCCGTCCCCGCCCAATCTCCCGGCACAGCTGATACTTGCCAAACAGAACCTTGTCCTCCGCGCGCTCCACCTCCTTCGGGTCCGGCCTGTCCCTAATGCGTCCCAATACCCCCGACAGCAGCGGTTTCCTGCTGTCCTGCGGTTCCTTCCAGGAGGTACCGGGACAAAATTAGCCAGTATGCAGGGCCAACCCCGGTCAGGTAGCAGAACTGCCGGCCACCTGGGCTTTAAGCCTGGCTATTTCGGCAAATGCAGCCTCCCTTTCTCTTGTGGCTGCTTCTAATTTTGCATCTCTTTCTTTGAGTGCCGCGTCTTTTTCTTTGAGTACTGCGTCTTTTTCTTTGAGTACTGCGTCTTTCTCTTCAATTACTGCTTCTTTTTCTTTAATTGCTGCATCTTTCTCTTTGAGTACTGCCTCCTTTTCTTTGATTTCTGCTGCCTTCTCTCTGAGTACTGCTTCTTTCTCTTCCAGGTCCTTCTCCAGCTCATCAATCATGTACTTGATTGTGTTCTGGTCCAGAATGCGCAATGCTTCTGAAAACATTCCCAGCACCTCCTCCGGCTTTTGACGGAGCATGGCAATCTCTTCGAAGATTTCCTGGAGCCAGGGGTATTCCTGGACCAGCCTCTCTGCTTCTTCCAGATCCTCTGTCACCAGCAGGGACAGCCATGCTGTCTGTTCGTTCTTGTCTTTAGGATACTGGAATTCCCGGAAAACGTCAAGGGAAATGAGGAAATATTCCTGAAGCAGTTCCATCTCCAGACCCGTGTCAAACCGGGTTCTGCCATGGTGGAGATAAGTCTCCGGAAGTGCGTGAAATGCCCCGGTGCTCTTCTCAAACAGCACGATCACATAGACCTTCTTAATATCCTGGTAGGTAAAGGCTTTGCCTTTCACTCCCTTTGCTCTGGCATACTGGCGCATAAGCAGGTCTGCACTGTAGCAGGAAATCCGTTCTGCCGGGAAGGCATAGGCCTGCTTCTGGATCTCCACATTGATCAGGGAGCCGTCCTCCAGTTCTGCCAGAATGTCCATGATCAGAAGTGTTCCGCCGCTGATAATACTGTCTTCACTGGGAAGAATGTGGAGTACCTTGACATGGATTCCCAGTATGCTGGATACCAGGCGGGACAGACGGTCCGGGTGAATATCCGGATGGAAAATACGTTTAAAAAATGGATCATAGGTCAGGGGCAGGGATTTCTTTCCCTGGCAGAAGTCCAGAAAATGCCGGCGCCACTGGTCGTTAAGGCCCTGGTAGCTGGCAAAGAGAAGCGGAGAACTTCTTAAACGGGCCAGAACCTGGTCTTCTGAGGTTGGCGGGGTCTCCCAGCCTGGACTTTCCGGGTACGCAAAATAAACCGGGAGCGTCTGCATGCTGGTAGCTGCTGTGTGTTTTGCCATAGGCTGATTCCTCCATCAGGTTAGATTAAATTGAAAATCGGATTTGGATCATATGGTGGGAACCACCGAAATCGCTGAATCTCTGATTAACAAGATAGGGGGAGTATAGCACAGGTCCGGGAGATTTGCAAGGGAAATTTTACGTTACCTAAATTTTTCATTAATTTTTTTACATAGGAATTGCCTTTTCCCTATATTATATACTATAATTATGGTAGGGGAATAGGTCATTTACCACAGTTCCGGCAGAAGCCGGTCTGTTATGGTTAATTTTTCTATATAAGACCGTATGATACCCTCAGTGGCCGGTACATCGCCCCTTGTCCACTGAGGGTAGATTACCGGGATTACTTCCCAAATGTACTCCCGGAATCTCACCATGCCTGATTTTGTGAGATTCCGGGAGTGCATCCCAAGAGAAAGGAGTGATCTTATGAAGATTGAACGGATCAATGAAAACCAGATTCGCTGCACCCTCAGCAGCCAGGATCTCAGTACACGGAATTTGAACCTGGGGGAACTGGCTTACGGGAGCGAGAAGGCCCGCAATCTTTTTCGTGAGATGATTCAGAAGGCTTCCAGCGAGGTTGGATTTGAGGCGGAGGATATTCCACTGATGGTGGAAGCCATCCCTCTCTCCAATGAGAGTGTAATGCTGGTGATTACCAAGATTGAGGACCCGGAGGAGCTGGATACCCGGTTTTCCAAGTTTTCCCAGCTTACCGAGGCAGATATGGAAAATATGTGGAGCGGGCTCACCAGCGAACTGCTGGAAGGGGCTGACACCCTGATGGAACTTCTGAAGAAGGATTTTGCCGGCCTGCCGGCTTCCCTAGGGGAACAGGCTCCCAAGGCGGAAGCAGAGTCCGGAACCGAAGGGGAGGGTCAGGAGCCGGCGCCTGACAAGCCTCTTCCGGTCCAGAGACGGATATACCGTTTTGACAGTCTGGACACGGTTATGGATGTGGCCAGAATCCTTGCACCTACCTACCCGGGAGCCAACTCCCTTTACAAGAAGCCGGATACTGCCCAGTATTTTCTGGTGATCTCCAGCGTGGACACCGATCCCCTGACCTTTAGCCGGGTCTGCAATGTGCTGGCGGAATATGGCTTCAAGATCCGGCAGGAAACTGCCAGTGAGGCCTACTATCAGGAGCATTATGACAGTATAATCCGGGACCAGGCATTGCAGAAGCTGGCCCAGGTATAAGAAGAGGCTGCCGCAAAATTCCATGTTTCCACAATTTACAGATGATATCCGTCGGATATCAGAGCTGCTAATGGGGAAATCTGTCGTTTTGCGGCAGCCTCTCTTATGTTTTCTGTCTTTCACCGCCGGATTACTTATCCGCCAGAACCTCATTGATCCCGGATACCAGGGTATCGCAGTCAAGGCCGTGGACCATGCAGGCTTCCTCCAGAGTCTCCATCTGGGCGGACGGGCAGCCAAGGCAGTGCATGCCTGCACGCATCAGCATGGGGGCAATCAGCTCGTGCTTCTGGACCAGATCACCGATCAGCATATCTTTACTAATCTGCATGATAATTTCCTCCTTATTTGTACATACTTAGAATGGTTATTCTGACGCACACTCTGTGCTTTACTATAATACTTTTTTTCCTGTTTGGCAAGGGTGTGTTACCATCATCAAAAAGAAAGAGGAAATTCATCCATGAAAGAACAGTGGCGCGGTTTCCGCCCCGGTCCCTGGGAACGGGAGATCCAGGTGCGGGATTTTATTCAGAAAAATTATACCCCCTATGACGGGGATGACCGGTTTCTGGCAGGGCCCACCGGCAATACCCTGCGGCTGTGGGACCAGGTCATGGAGCTGAACCGGCAGGAGCAGGCGGCAGGTGGGGTGCTGGACATGGATACCAGGGTCATTTCCACCATTACCTCCCATGGGCCCGGGTACCTGGACAGGGACTTAGAGACCATTGTAGGCTTTCAGACGGACAAGCCCTTTAAGCGGTCCCTTCAGCCTTACGGCGGTATCCGCATGGCGGAGAAGGCCTGCGCAGACAACGGCTACCAGGTGGACCCGGAGATCAGTGAGTTCTTCACTACCCACCGGAAGACCCACAATGCCGGGGTCTTTGACGCCTACACCCCGGAAATGCGGGCCTGCCGGTCCAGCCACATTATCACCGGGCTGCCCGACGCCTATGGCCGGGGCCGGATCATCGGCGACTACCGGCGGGTGGCTCTGTACGGAGTGGACCGGCTCATTGAGGACAAGGAAGAGCAGAAGGCTACCACCCGCAGCACCATGTATTCCCACATCATCCGGGCCAGGGAGGAGCTTTCCGAGCAGATCCGCGCCTTAAAGGAGCTAAAGGAACTGGGAACAATCTACGGTTTTGACATTTCCCGGCCTGCCGGGGATGTGCGGGAGGCGATCCAGTGGACCTATTTCGCTTATCTGGCCGCCGTGAAGGAGCAGAACGGCGCGGCCATGTCCCTGGGGCGCACCTCCACCTTCCTGGATATTTACGCGGAGCGGGATCTGGCAGAGGGCCGCTACCGGGAGGAGGAAATCCAGGAATTCGTGGATCATTTCATTATGAAGCTGCGGCTGGTGAAATTCGCCCGGACCCCGGAGTACAACGCGCTGTTTTCCGGGGACCCTACCTGGGTAACGGAATCCATCGGAGGTGTGGGCATTGACGGGCGGCATCTGGTGACTAAAATGTCCTTCCGCTATCTCCACACCCTCCACAATCTGGGCACGGCGCCGGAGCCCAACCTGACGGTGCTCTGGTCTGTGCGGCTGCCGGAGCATTTCAAACGGTTCTGTGCAAAGACCTCCATCGAGTCTTCGTCGGTCCAGTATGAGAATGACGACCTGATGCGGGTGACCCACGGGGATGACTATGCCATTGCCTGCTGCGTGTCCTCCATGCGGGTGGGCAAGGAAATGCAGTTTTTCGGGGCCAGGGCCAATCTGGCCAAGTGCCTGCTTTACGCCATCAACGGCGGGGTGGACGAGATCAGCGGCAGACAGGTGGGACCTAAGTACCGGCCTGTTACCTCCGAGTATCTGGAGTTTGATGAGGTCATGGACCGGTACCGGGATATGATGGAATGGCTGGCAGGCGTGTATGTCAACAGCCTGAACATTATCCACTACATGCATGACAAGTACAGCTATGAGCGGCTTCAGATGGCCCTTCACGATATGCATGTGACCCGCTGGTTTGCTACCGGAATTGCCGGGCTGTCGGTGGTGGCGGATTCCCTGTCTGCCATCAGATATGCCCGGGTGCGGACCATCCGGGACCAGCTTGGAATTGTCAGGGATTATCAGGTACAGGGGGATTTTCCCAAGTATGGAAATGACGATGACCGGGTGGACCGGCTGGCTGTGGAGGTGGTTCATACCTTCATGAATTATGTGAAGCGGAACCATTGTTACCGGGGCGGGATTCCCACCACTTCCATTCTGACCATCACCTCCAATGTGGTCTATGGCAAGGCTACCGGGGCTACCCCGGACGGGCGCAAGGCCGGGGAGGCTTTTGCGCCGGGAGCCAATCCCATGCACCACAGGGACAGCCATGGGGCGGTGGCGTCCCTGGCGTCCGTGGCCAAGCTGCCTTTCATGGATGCCCAGGACGGAATCTCCAATACCTTTTCCATTATCCCCGGGGCCCTGGGTAAGGAGGACCAGGTGTTTCTGGGGGAGGTGGACTGCGGGCCGGAGCTGGCCTGCGGGATTCCCAATCTCATGGAGGGACTGGACAGGGAATAGGAGACAGTACTGGTAACCAATTGAGGGTTCAATATCATTTTAAGGAGGAATTTTATTATGGCAAATGCAAGCGATGCGCAGGTTGACAATCTGGTTACGCTTCTGGACGGGTATGTGGAGAACGGAGGCCATCATCTGAATGTAAATGTATTTACCAGGGAGACCCTTCTGGATGCCCAGGCCCACCCGGAAAAGTATCCCCAGCTGACGGTACGGGTGTCCGGGTATGCGGTGAATTTTAACAAGCTGACCAGAGAACAGCAGGACGAGGTGATTTCCCGGACATTTCACGGAAGTGTGTAAAAGGCGGACCGGGGTGTGTCCCTTGGGAGGATATCTGAGGGGATGCGTGTCTCCCGGATATTGGAAAGAGGAGGACGTTTGTCATGAAAGGACGGATTCATTCCATTGAAAGTTTTGGCACCGTGGACGGACCGGGGGTGCGGCTGGTGGTGTTTTTCCAGGGGTGCCCCATGCGGTGCCAGTATTGTCACAACCCGGATACCTGGGCCCTGGAAGGGGGCACGGACATGTCCGTGGAGGAGATTCTGGCACAGTATGAGAAAAACCAGGCGTTCTACAGCCGGGGCGGCATCACGGCTACCGGCGGGGAGCCGCTGCTGCAGATGGAATTTGTCACGGCGCTGTTTGAGGCCGCTGCCCGGCTGGGCATTCATACCTGCCTGGATACTTCCGGGATTCTGTTCCGGCCGGACCATCTGATGGAGCTGGGCCGGTATGACCGGCTTATGTCCGTGACGGACCTGGTTCTGCTGGATATCAAGCACACGGACCCAGAGGCCCACCGGACCCTTACGGGCCGGCCCCTGGACCCGGTTCTGGCTTTTGCACGGTATCTGGACAGCCGCAATGTGCCTGTCTGGGTCCGCCAGGTGGCAGTGCCCGGTATCACCACGGACCGGAAACAGCTTTATGAGCTGGGGCGTTTCCTGGGAGGTCTTAAAAATGTCCAGAGTCTGGAGGTGCTTCCCTACCACACCATGGGGGTCCCCAAGTATCAGCGCCTGGGGATGGAGTATCCCCTGGAAGGGGTGCCGCCTATGGAGAAGGCGGAGGCGGATGCTGCCAGGAGGGTGGTTCTGGAGGGTATGAAGGCGGTGAAACGGGAGGCTATGGCGGTCCGGTGGTGACTGGGCCGGATGGTTCCGGCTCTCAGGCGGGGAGTCTGCTTTCCCGTACTACGGCATCCTTCCGGTGCTTTACTTCCGGCTTGAGGGCGGTTCCCAGTCCCGGGGCCATGGGGAGCAGGGCTTTTCCGTCCTGAACCCGGGGCAGGCTGGTCACCAGGTCCTGATACCAGGTGGCCAGGTTTGCCCGCACCACCTCCTGGAAGAGTCCGGCCGGTGTGTGAAGAGCCAGGTGAAGCCCTGCCCACAGAAGAACCGGGCCGGTACAGTCATGGGGCGCCAGGGGGATATTGTAGCTTTCTGCCAGGGCAGCGATCTTCCTGCCTTCCGTAATCCCGCCGCACCAGCCCAGATCAATCATGGCGTAGTCGAAAACTCCGGCGGAAAACATCTGCCGGAAGGTAACTGCCCCGGACAGGGTCTCGCTGCCGCAGACCGGGGTTCTGGTGGCTGCCCGCAGGGCCCCCAGCTGCTGGATGTCATCCATTTTACATAAAGGGTCTTCGGCCCAGAATACATCACAGGCCTCCAGAGCCTGACAGATGCGGATGGCTGCCGGCAGACTCCACAGGCTGTGAAGCTCACACATAACCTCCATCCTGTTTCCCACCGCTTCCCGGACCTGGCGGAAGGGCTTCAGTCCTTTCTGAATATCCTCGTCCGAAATCCACATGCCCTGGGTCTTTTCCGCAAATGGGTCAAAGGGCCAGATCTTCATGATCCGGAAACCTTCTGCCAGAAGGCTTTCTGCCAGTTTTCCCGCGTCCTGGTGAAAGGCCACCTGGTCATCATAGGGCCCCTGCATGGCGTCGTCTCCACGGATGACCCGCCGGCTGGAGCCGGAATTGTAGGCACTGCTTTTTCCGTTAAATACATAGCCGGAGCAGGTGTTGTACACCTGGATCTCCTGGCGCACAGCCCCGCCCAGGGCTTCATGAACCGGAATCTTATGGCGCTGGCCATACAGATCCCAGAGGGCAATGTCAATGGCACTGGCAGCCCGTACCTCAGCGCTGGCACTGTGGAAGCCCACATAGGGCGTCAGAAGCGTCCGGGAAATGGATTCGATCCGCCGGGAATCCTGACCCAGCAGATAACGGCTGATCTCATTATGGATCACCGTCTCCACAGCCGCTGTTCCCCGCCAGGCCTCCCCCAGACCCGTAAGCCCCTCGTCGGTTTCCAGCTCCACCCAGATGCTGTTGGGGAGTCCGGTCAGCCGGATGGTACGAATGTTCGTAATAGTGGACATGTTCAAACCTCCTGATAATAAGTATAGTAGATGATGGCAGGCACCTATGCCCGGGTGATTCTCCTTGATTATAAGCCGTACAGGGGAAATATGCGATTCATTTTTATGATATACCAGCAGCTTCACTTATAATGATTTTCAAAAATGCCGGAATTTCCATCGTTTTGATGAAAAATATAAGTTTTACTTATGGCGATCCAGATATTGGATTTGCGAAGCACCCCCAAACCCGATATGATAGAGCTTATATAAATGATGAAAAGGAGAAGAAGCTTATGAAAAAAACTTTGTCTGTAATTCTGGCCGCTGCCATAACCCTGAGTCTGGCAGCATGTTCGGGAAATTCCGGTACCACTGCTTCCGGCGAAACTGCCCCTGCCGCCACATCTGCTGCCGGTGCAAAGGAAGACACGTCCGCTTCCCCGGCTCCGGATGCCGGGCCGGTCTGGCCTACCACCAAGACCGTGGAGATCATCTGTCCCGCCTCTGCCGGAGGACTCACGGACAGCGCGGCGCGGATCTGGGCCAACTACCTGGGCACCCGGTTCCCGGACACCAGTTTTATCGTCAACAATGACAACACGGGAAACGGAACCGTTGCCATGGAAACCGTGCGCAACAGCCCGGATACGGACGGAAGTGTGCTGATGTTCTACAATACAGGGATTCTTCTGGCAGAATATACCGGAGCCTACAAGCACAGTCTGTTAAATGACTTCCAGTTCTGCACCGTGGCCTACTCCACCAGCCCGGACGGCTTTATGCTCTGTGTGGCCGGTGACTCATCCTTCCAGACCATGGAGGACTTAACCGCGGCCATCAAGGCTTCCCCCGGGACTCTGGTTACAGGGGTCCAGAACGGTTCCACCCGGCAGTTTCTGGCAGGTGCCATGAAGGCCGCAACCGGCACTGACTTTAAGACCGTGGATTCCGGTTCCGAGGCTGACACGATTACTGCTCTTCTGGGAGGAAACCTTGATTTTGCCTTCATCCAGGCAGGAAACGCAGTACAGTACCAGGAGACCGGGGACATGCGGATTCTGGGTATCTGCCAGCCGGAGCGCTCTGAAAACTACCCGGATGTTCCCACCATGGACGAGCAGGGGTTTGATGGCATGAATCTCAATGCCCTTCAGATTGTAGCCGGCCCCAGGGATATGCCGGTGGATGTGGCAGAAGCCATTGCCGCCACCATGGAGGGATATGCCCAGGATGAGACGGTCCGGAATGCACTGGCCAACATGAAGGTGGCATACCCGGACTATGTGGACCGGGATGCATCCCTAAAGCTGGTGGAAGATACAAACCAGCTTTTTGGCGAGGCAGCGGAAGCACTGGGATACCAATAGCACAGCCTGGTTAGGAGCAAAACATGACAAGAGATCGCATCACTGGTTTGATATCCATAATTCTGGGAGGAATGGCAGCGGTCTATGCCTTCTTCCTCCCCCCTTCCGGGACAGAGGGCGATGTAGGACCTGCACTGTTCCCCTATATTGCGGCGGCACTCCTGGTCCTCTGCGGCCTGGCCCTGGCCGTGAAGAAATCCGGGCAGGCACCTCCGTTCTTTTCTGCCCTGGAGCAGGTAAGGCGCTTCCTGTTTATAACCCTGGTATATATTATCTACGGAATCCTTTTGTGGGCAGCCGGATTCCTGATTGCAACCCCGCTGGCATGTTTTCTTTTATGCCGGATGATGGCAGAGCGCGGCCCGGAAACTGCCTGGTGGAAACATGCATTATTTTCTCTTATGGTCACTGGTATCGTGTATTACTTTTTCTATGTAACTTTGAATCTGAAGCTTCCGGTTGGCAGAATCATCCGGTTCCGCTTATAGGAGGGATGGAATTATGGAATATTTCTTTGAGGCATTACAAGTGTTCCTGGCGCCGTCCATGTTGGCAGTATGCATGGCAGGCGGGATCGCCGGAGTAATCTTCGGAGCCATTCCCGGACTGTCCGGCGGAACCTGTATGATCCTGGCCCTGCCCATCACTTACGGCATGGATGCCAACATGGCAGTGGCCCTGCTGACCAGTATCTGGGTAGGAGGAACCTCCGGCTCTTTCATCGGCTCGATTCTTCTGGGGATTCCCGGCTCCGTGGCCAGCATTGCCACGGTCTATGACGGCTATGAGTTTACCCGGCAGGGGGACCCGGTCCGGGCGCTGTCTGCCGGGACCGTGGCCAATTTTCTGGGGACCGTGCCAAGCCTTCTGATTGCCATGTTCTCCTGCCGCCTGATTGCAAAATATGCCATTAAGCTGGGAGCCTGGGAGTATTTTGCCCTGGGGTTCTGTGCCATTACACTGGTGATCACCCTCTCCAAGGGCAATATGGTCAAAGGCCTGACAGGTGCAGCCCTGGGAATCCTGCTTTCCACGGTGGGGACCGCCCCTATATGCGGAACTCCCCGCTTTACCTTCGGAAGCTATTATTTTGCAGGGGGATTTTCTCTGATCTGTGTCATGATGGGGATCTTTGCCGGACGGATCATTATTATGGAATATGCCCGTGGAGAGAAGCTGGCCGGCAGCAGGGACAAGGCGGATATCCGGGTGGGAGGCTTTAAGCTTCCGCTCCGGGACATTGCCTCCAATTTAAAAAATATTTTTGTTTCCTTTTTCATCGGCTTATGGATCGGCTTTCTGCCTGGAATGGGGGCAGCCTTGTCCAATGTGGTGGCTTATGCGGTAGCCAGAAGCTCGTCCCGGCACCCGGAGCAGTTTGGAAAGGGATGTATTGACGGTGTGTTTGCCCCGGAGGTGGCCAACAATGCTTCCATTGGCGGTGCCCTGATTCCGGCCATTGCCCTGGGAATCCCCGGAGATACAGCTACTGCCCTGATGCTGGGGGGCCTGGTGATCCATGGGGTAGAGTCAGGTCCCCTGATGTTCCGAAACCAGCCGGTGATGGTCTACTGCATTTTCATTGCCGCAATCTTCGGGGCAGTGTTCGTGCTTCTGGGAGAAATCTTCGGAATGAAGCTTCTTCCCAGGCTTCTGACCGTTCCTTACCAGTATCTGTACCCGGCTATTGTGGTGTTGTGCTTTGCCGGTGTGTACATCAGTTCCGGGAATATTTTTGCGGTATTTGCTTCCATCTTTTTCACACTGATCGGTATCTGGATGCAGTTTGCCGGGATTCCCAACAGTCCGTTTACCCTGGCATTTGTCCTCAGCACCATACTGGAGACCTATCTGCGCAGGGCTTTAAGCTATTCCGGCGTGGGGACCTTTTTCACCCGGCCGGTATCCTGCCTGCTGATTGTATTTTCCCTGGCCACGGTACTGTGGCCGGTGGTCCGGGACCGGTTCTTTGCCAGGACGTTTTCGGCTGTGGAGGAGGAAGACTGATGAGGGTTATGGAGTTTTTCTGAAAAGGCTGTATACTGGAATCTGTCTGTTACCTTCGGAAAGAAAGGAATGATCCGTATGAATTTGCGTCAGATGGAGTATCTGCTGATGATTGTGGAAACCAGAAATATTTCCCGGGCGGCGGAGCGGTGCTATATCTCCCAGTCAGGCATGAGCCAGCAGCTCGCCAGCATGGAACGGGAGCTGGGGGCTGCGCTTTTCCGGCGAGTGAACAATGAACTGTGCCCTACCCGGGAGGGGGAGATCTATATCCGGTATGCCAGGGAGATCCTGGGGCTTCATGCCAGAGCCAGGCGGGAGCTGGAGGAGTGTTCCAGGCCGGCCAAAAGGCGGATTCTGATCGGTGTGTCCCCGGAGCGGGGAAATGCCATGATGCAGCAGATTTTTCCTCTTTTCCGTCAGAGCTTCCCGGAGGTACAGCTCCGGATCATTGAGGGACACCAGAAGGAGCTGGAACAGATGGTTTGTGACCGGGTCATTGACATCAGTGAGGCTTCCTATACCCCCCAGATTACTTCCAGCATCAGCCGTCTGGTAAGGAACATGGATCTGTTCCCGGAGCGAATCCTGCTGATTCTTCCAAAGCTTCCTTACTATCAGGAAAAGCTTGCACGCCTGGGTGCCGGGGAACCGGAAAGTGTGGTGGATCTGCGGGATTTTCAGAATGAGAATTTTATTCTGCCTACAGAGGTGCGGGTCCGGCTCCGGAGTGTTGTGGACTGGGCACTGCGGGAGGCGGGTATTTCTCCCTGCATTACCCTGGAGACCAGCAACAATGTATCTGCCCTGAATTTCGTGGCAGACGGAAGCGGTCTCAGCTTTATTCCCCAGTCGTATATGTACAGCATGTATGCCCAGACGGACCAGATTTATTACCGGGCTGTGCGGCAGAATCCCTACTGGATTCGGGCCATGATCCACAGGAAGGACTCTCCCCTTACGGATGCGGAGAAACGGCTGGTGGATATCATCCGGGATTTCTGGAAACCGGTAACCCGGCGCCTGATGGAGGATAACCGGACCGGGCCTGCGCTCCCCGGGTTACTGTCCGCCGGGTACCAGTGAACGGTTACCCCTTGCACCCTATTTAATCCAATTGTACAGCATTTTCCTCTTGAATATTTTCAGAAGATAGTATAGAATAAAGCCATAGGAAATGCTATAGAATATTTAAGGAGGACTTTATCATGGCATATGTTATTTCTGACGCATGTGTTAGCTGCGGAACCTGCGAGGGCGAGTGCCCGGTAGGCGCTATCTCCCAGGGCGACAGCCAGTTCGTTATCGACGCTGACAGCTGCATCGACTGCGGTACTTGTGCAGGTGTATGCCCCACCGGCGCAATCAGCGAGGGCTGATGATCAGGTAACTACATAAATGCCTCTTCCATGTTGGATGGAAGGGGCATTTGTTTTGCACTGTTTTCGTGACAGTGTAGACGGGGTATCTTTCCCCGCCACTGTGAACTGTTACGGAATTCCAGCTTAGTCGTCTTCAAGCATTGACTGGAAGATATCCCTTAATGACTTAAGGCTCTCATTGTCCGGCGATTCCTGCAATGCCCGGTCAAGCCATCCCAGCGCAAGCCTGATAAATCCCTGAAACTGTTTATTGGTGATCCCCATGTTATCACCTGCTTTCCTATGGTCATGTCCGTGGTTACTTGTAAACTGTAGGAAATAACTTCCTATAGTCAGCCAGAGGCTGCAAAGGCATACACCTTATGTATATATTATAATGGAATTTGCAGGAAGTGTAAAGCGGTTCTGCGGCCCGCGAACAGTAACAAATTGTTACTATTCACGGGGGGCATCTTCTTGTCCGGCTATGCCGGACAAGAAGCA
>CAJTOV010000058.1 GCA_910577765.1 uncultured Lachnospiraceae bacterium | reverse complement strand
GCGATTCTAAATGGCCGTATGCGGTAACAGTTCAAGGGGTATCTGAACTGTTACCGCTTTTCTGGAGGAGAATGGCAGGCGTTTTTTCCTTCTCTATCTGAAACCGATTATTAACGGCGTTGGGAATTATTACGTAGAAGCCAGAACCAGAAATATGCGCAGAACCGATGTGATCATTGATTATCACGGGAGACAGTATGTTTGTGAACTCAAAATATGGCGGGGAAATGAATACAATGAACGGGGAGAAAAGCAGCTAATCGGTTATCTTGACGATTACCATCTGGAGGAAGGATACCTGGTTAGTTTTAACTTTAATAAACATAAGACCCCCGGTGTCAGAGAACTGTGGATTGATGGGAAAAAGCTGATTGAGGCAACGGTATAGCTGTGCCCCATAAAAAAACTATGATTGCAGAAAGGAAACAGCCATGAAAATAGCAGTTGTAACCGGCGCATCCTCCGGAATGGGCCGGGAGGCGGTGATCCAGCTGGCGGACCGGTTCAGCGGTCTGGAGGAGATCTGGGTGATTGCCAGAAGAAAGGAGCGTCTGGAGGCCCTGAAAGGGCAGGTTCCGGTTTCCCTGAAGGTTCTCTGCCTGGATCTGGCCAGGGAGGCTGACGGGGAGAAGCTGGAGCAGGAACTGAAGCAGCAGAAGCCGGATGTGAAGATTCTGGTCAACGCTGCCGGATACGGCAAGATCGGTCCGGTAGGGAGTGGGGCGCTGGCAGAGGAAGGGGGCATGGTCCGGGTCAACTGTGAGAGCCTGGTCCGGGTGACCCACCAGGTCCTGCCCTACATGTCCCGCCACGGGCGGATTCTCCAGTTTGCCTCGGCAGCGGCATTTCTGCCCCAGCCGGGATTTGCGGTGTACGCGGCAACCAAGGCCTTTGTTTTAAGCTACAGCCGGGCACTGGGCCAGGAGCTGAAGGCCAGGGATATCCGGGTCACTGCCGTGTGTCCGGGGCCGGTGCGGACGGAGTTTTTCCAGGTTGCGGAGACCGGAGGGAAGATGCCTGCCTACAAGGAGCTGTTTATGGCAGATCCCAGGAAGGTGGTGGCAAAGGCAATAAAGGACAGTATGATGGGAAAGCCCATGTCTGTATACGGACCAGCCATGAAGCTGTTCTGCCTGCTGTGTAAGGCAGTGCCCCACACAGTGATTCTGGGAGCCATGTCCCCGGGGGCCCCAGGCAGCCGCCGGAAGGACCGGAACACAGAAAAGACCGGCAGCCGGGGAGAGGAAGGAGCAGAGCCGTGACCAGACAAAAGAAAGGACAGTACGGATACCGGGACCAGGCCAGGCGGATGCGTCTGCTGATTACGCTGTTTTTTATTGCGGCGATTCTGGCCCAGCTTGGGGCACGGCAGTTTCTTGCCAAAGAGCAGGCAGCCAAAAACATTCTTACGGTCATGGCCATCCTGACGGTGCTTCCCATGGCCAACATGGCCTCCCCGCTCCTTGCCTCCTGGCGGTACCGGACACCGGGCCTGGAATTCTACCATAAGGTCCGCGGATATGAGGAAACCTCCGTGATTCTCTACGACCTGGTGCTGACCACCAGGGAACAGATTCTGCCTATGGATGCCATTGCAGTCCATCCCGGCGGGGTCACGGCCTTCTGCCCCAAGACGAATCTGGATAAGAACAAGGCGGAGAAGGCCCTGAACAGCCTGTTTGTGGCCGGCCGTCTGGACCCGGTGGTAAAGATTCTCACCGATGAAAAGCAATTCCTCCGCCGCCTGGAGAGTCTGAAACCGGCAGGGGAATATGCCGACGACGGCAGCGTGGAAGGCGCTGCGGCACTGCTAAAAAGCCTTTCCATGTAAGGCGGGCAACAGGGAATCCTGCTGCCGGAGGGCGCGCGGAATTTCCGCAAGGCAGTACCGGGGTGTCCCCTGGAAACGGAAGTATACGGCAGAACGCAAGGGAGAAAGGCTATGAAAACCATCATTGTAAATCAGAACGAAGCAGGGCAGCGGCTGGACAAGCTTCTGGGGAAATACTTGAATCTGGCCGGAAAAGGCTTCCTCTACAAGATGCTGCGGAAAAAGAATATTACCCTTAACGGAAAGAAATGCACCGGCTCGGAAAAGCTGACCCAGGGAGATGAGATCCGGCTGTTTCTTTCCGACGAAACCATTGAGAAATTTTCCCAGGTTACCGTGCAGAAGGTGAAACAGGTGAAGCTGGCCATTGTCTATGAAGATGCCCATGTACTCCTGGTCAACAAGCCTTCCGGCATGCTGTCCCAGAAGGCCAGGGATACGGATGAGTCCCTGGTAGAGTATGTGACCGGCTACCTGCTGGATACCGGGGCTCTGACCCGGGAGGACCTGCGCAGCTTCCGTCCCTCGGTGTGCAACCGTCTGGACCGGAATACCAGCGGCCTGGTGGCAGCAGGCAAATCCCTGGCCGGGCTGCAGATTCTCTCGGAAATGTTCCGGGACCGGTCTTTGCACAAATATTATCTCTGTGTGGCAGCCGGGACCGTGGACAAGGCCCGGACCATAGACGGATATCTGAAAAAGGATGCCAGGACCAACCAGGTGACAATTCACAAAAGCCCGGCGGCAGACAGCAGCCGGATTCAGACAGAATATGAACCCCTGTGCAGCCGGGATGGCTTTACCCTTCTGAAGGTAACCCTGATTACGGGACGGACCCACCAGATCCGGGCCCATCTGGCTTTTGAGGGACATCCGGTGGCCGGAGACTATAAGTATGGGGACCCGGCAGTCAATGAGCAGGTAAAAAGGCTATACGGAGTCCGCAGCCAGATGCTCCACTCCTGGAAGCTGGTATTTCCCCAGATGCCGGAGCCTCTGGGGTATCTGGGCGGAAGAAGCTTTCAGGCACCGGTGCCGGAGGAATTCCGGAGGATGTTCCCGGAGACAGACGGGCAGGTGGCCCTATGAGTACCGGGAGCGGAAGGAGAAAGGTAACCCTTTATGACCGGGCCGAGAGGATGCATCTTCTGGTGCTGCGGCTGTTTACCTGGCTTCTGACCCTGGTTCTGGCAGCACTGCCGGTGAGCCTGGTGTGGCTGGCATGCCGGGTTCGCCGGTATCCCATAAACCGGCTGGTGCCGGACTTTTTCAGGAACCCGGTGAATCTTCTGTCCCTGGCGGTATTTCTTCTGGCATGCGGGGGGCTGGTGGCAGTCCTTCTTGGCATGTGCCTGGTGTGCAGGCGTCTCAATGTGATCCGGCGGTTTGCGGTGTGGACCTGCTGCTGGATTCCGGTGGTGAACTATTTCCTGGGCTGGTATGTGCGGGCCCTGGCCCGCCAGGAGACAGACCACATTCTCTACAAGGTCCGGCTGGACGATGTGCGGGTGGAGCAGCAGATCTGCCGGACAAAGTATCCGGTGCTTCTGGTCCATGGCATCGGGTTTCGGGATTTCCGCTACTTTAACTACTGGGGCCGGATTCCCAGGGAGCTGGTGCGCAACGGCGCAGCGGTCTACTACGGACACCAGGAGGCCTGGGGAACCATTGAGGACAACGGGGAGATCCTGGCGGCAAAGATCCGGGAAATCTGCCGGGCCACAGGCTGCGGCAAGGTGAATATCATTGCCCATTCCAAGGGCGGGCTGGATGCCCGCTATGTGATCAGCGGTCTTCACATGGCTCCTTATGTGGCGTCCTTAACCACCATCTGCACGCCGCACCGGGGGTCTGCCCTGGTAGATTTTCTCAAACGGATGCCGGACCGGCTGTACCGGGCAGTGTGTGACCGGATCGACCGGTATTTTAAGCTGATGGGGGACAGGGCTCCGGAGACCTACCGGGCAAGCTGGCAGCTTTCCCCGGCTTTTGCAAAGGAATTCAATGAGAATTACCCGGATGCGGACGGGGTCTATTACCAGAGCTATGGGAGCATCATGAAGCAGGCCTTAAGCAGCCGGATTCTGTGTATCCCCTACTGGATCTTAAAAAAACTGGACGGGCCCAATGACGGCCTGGTAACCGCAGAGTCGGCCCGGTGGACCAATTTCCATACACTGCTGGAGAACCGGTATCTCAGGGGAATCTCCCATGCGGATATGATCGATCTGTCCCGGGATGATTACCGGGGCTTTGACGTGCTGGAATTCTATACCCGGCTGGTACAGGAGCTGGGGGAGAAGGGGTATTGATTTTTTACAGAAAAGGAGCAGACAGTCATGGGAACCTGGAAAAGCCGCGGCCTGCGGGGGTCCACCCTGGAGGATATGATCAACCACAGCAATGAGGTGTACCGGGAGAAAAAGCTGGCGCTGATCCAGAAGATTCCCACTCCCATTACCCCCATTGAGATTCACAAGGAAAGCCGCCACATTACCCTGGCCTATTTTGACCAGAAAAGTACCGTGGACTATATCGGTGCGGTCCAGGGGATTCCTGTGTGCTTTGATGCCAAGGAATGCGGGTCCGGCACCTTTCCCTTACAGAATCTCCATGCCCACCAGCTGCGGTTTATGGAAGATTTCGAGGCCCAGGGAGGGATCGCGTTTATCATTCTTCATTTTACGGCCCTGGACGAAATCTATTATGTGCCTCTGGCAGATATCCGCCGGTTCTGGAAGCGGATGGAGGAAGGGGGCCGGAAAAGCTTTACCTATGAGGAAGTGGATAAAACCATGCGGATTGGGCGTCACAGGGATATTCTGGTGCATTATCTGGAGGTGATTCAGAAGGACCTGGACCGAAGGGAAACGTAGGAAAACAGGGGAGCGGCACAATCTGGCACAGCCGGACAGGAAGATGCCTTGTGAACGGCAGTGTATTTATTAGCAATTTTTATAAATAAATCGGATTGTACAGAACTAAAGATATATGTTAAACTAGAGCGTGTCTGAAATGACAGGAACCGATGTACATTTCGTTGCTGTTCACGGGGGGCATCTTCTTGCCCGGCTATGCCGGACAGGAAGCATCGGGCGTTTTCCCCGCCCCGTGAACGGTAACTACAATTCGTTTGGAGGACTTACAGAATGGGTGGATTTTTTGGCGTTACATCCCAGGAAGACTGTGTGATGGACTTGTTTTTTGGAACGGACTACCATTCCCATCTTGGCACCCGCAGAGGCGGGATGGCCGTGTATGGGCGGGACGGTTTTCAGAGGAGCATTCACAATATTGAGAATTCCCCCTTCCGCACCAAGTTTGAGCGGGATGTGGAGGAACTGGCAGGCAATTCGGGAATCGGGGTGATCTCGGACAATGAGCCCCAGCCTCTTCTGATCCAGTCCCACCTGGGCAGCTATGCCATTGTCACAGTGGGAAAGATCAACAATATGGAACACCTGGTGCAGAAGGCCTTTGAGAACGGCCATATCCATTTCCTGGAAATGAGCGGCAGCCATATCAATGCCACGGAACTGACGGCAGCCATTATCAACCAGAAGGAAAGTCTGGTGGACGGGCTTTTACATGCCCAGGAAGTGATCGAAGGGTCCATGACCATCCTGCTGCTGACGCCGGAAGGGATCTATGCCTCCAGGGACCGGTATGGACGGACCCCGGTGATGATCGGGCGCAAGGACAGCGGATTCTGTGTGGCGTTTGAGAGCTTTTCCTATATTAATCTGGGTTATCACGACTACAGTGAGCTGGGGCCCGGGGAGATAGTCCTGATCAGTCCCACCCGGATTCAGTCCTTAAGCAAGCCCAGGCCGGAGATGAAAATCTGTTCCTTCCTGTGGGTGTATTACGGATATCCTACCTCCACCTATGAGGGAATCAATGTGGAGGAGATGCGTTACCGGTGCGGACAGATTCTGGCGGAGCGGGATCTGGGCTGCCGGGGCGGCTGTCCGGGATGTAAAGAAATCCGTCCGGACATTGTGGCCGGAGTGCCGGATTCGGGGCTGGCTCATGCCATCGGCTATGCCAATGAGTCTGGGATTCCTTTTTCCAGGCCGTTTATCAAATATACGCCTACCTGGCCCCGTTCCTTTATGCCCCAGAACCAGAGCCAGCGCAACCTGATTGCAAAGATGAAGCTGATTCCGGTGGATGCCCTGATCCGGGACAAGAGCCTGCTGCTGATCGACGATTCCATTGTCCGGGGAACCCAGCTTGGGGAAACCACGGAATTTCTGTACCAGAGCGGCGCCAAGGAGGTCCATATCCGTCCGGCCTGCCCGCCCCTGATGTTCGGGTGTAAATATCTGAACTTCTCCCGGTCCAACTCGGAGCTGGATCTGATCACCCGGCGGATTATCCGGGAGAGGGAGGGGGACCAGGTGTCAGGGGAGCTGCTGTCCCGGTATGCGGACCCGGACAGCCCCCAGTACGCACAGATGGTGGAGGAGATCCGCCGCCGTCTGAATTTTACCACCTTAAAATATCACCGGCTGGATGATCTGGTGGAGTCCATCGGTCTGCCCAGAAACCGGCTGTGCACCTACTGCTGGGACGGGAAAGAGTGACAAAGAAAATAGAAAGCGGTGAACCATGAACAGACAATTGCTGCATACCCCGGAGGGGGTCCGGGATATTTACTCGGAAGAATGTGCCAGGAAGCTGGCTTTGCAGGAGCGGATACGGGGTGTGTTCCATCTGTATGGATACGAGGATATTGAGACCCCTGTCTTTGAATTTTTTGATATTTTCAACAAGGAACGGGGCAGTGTTTCATCCAGTGAGATGTTCAAGTTCTTTGACCGGGACAACAACACCCTGGTGCTGCGTCCCGATATGACCCCGTCCATTGCCCGTTGTGTGGCCAAATACTATATGGACGAGGAAGGGCCGGTGCGCCTGTGCTACCTGGAGCCTGCCTTTATCAACAGCACCAGCTACCAGGGACGGCTGAAAGAGTCCACCCAGACCGGGGCCGAGCTGATCGGGGACGGCAGCTGTGACGGGGACGGGGAGATGATCGCCATGGTTATTGCCTCCCTTCAGGCCGCAGGCCTTAAGGAGTTCCAGGTGGAGCTGGGCCAGGTGGAGTTCTACCGGGGGCTGGTGGAAGAGTCCGGCATGGATGAAGGAACCCAGGAAAAGCTCCGGGAACTCATCGAAAACAAGAACTTCTTCGGTGTGGAGGAGCTTCTGACAGAGCAGACCATAGCCCCGGAGCTAAAGCAGGTGTTCTTAAAGCTTCCGGAGCTGCTGGGGGATATTGGGCAGATCCGTGTGGCCAGAAGCCTGACCACAAATCCCAGAGCCCTGGCAGCCATTGACCGGCTGGAGCAGATCCAGGAGATTCTGGACTGCTACGGCCTGGGGGACTATGTGTCCTATGACCTGGGAATGCTGAGCAAATACTCCTACTATACCGGCATCATTTTCAAGGCCTATACCTATGGGGTGGGGGATTATATTGTGACCGGGGGCCGTTATGACAGGCTGCTGGAGCAGTTCGGCAAACGGGCGGCTGCTGTGGGCTTTGCCATTGTGGTGGACCGGCTGATGATGGCCCTTTCCAGGCAGAAGCTGGCACCGGAGATCTCCATGACAGAGAACCTGATTCTCTATGAGCAGACGGCCCGGGCAGCGGCCATCCGGCTGGCAGGCCGGCTCCGGGACACGGGGACAGCCGTGCAGCTTACCAGCAGAAGTCCGGAGCATGACGCCGGGTTTTACCAGGATTACGCCTGCCGGCACCATATCCGGACTCTTCTGTATCTGGGGGAGGACGGAAACCAGGTAACGGTGTATGACCTTGAGAACCGGAAAAAAGAGGTGCGGCGGACCGCAGACTATATGGAAGCAGGAAGCGGACCGGAGACTTCTGTGGCCGGGGAACAGACCAGGAAGGCGGCAGATTCCGGTTCTGCCCGGGACAGGAAGGAGGGAAGGGAATGAGATATCTGACATTTGCCCTGGCCAAGGGCAGGCTGGCGGACAAGTCCCTCCAGATGTTTAACCGGATCGGGATCACCTGCCGGGAGATGGAGGACAAGACTTCCCGGAAGCTGATTTTCACCAACGAAGAGCTGGGGATCCGGTTCTTCCTGGCCAAGGCCGGGGATGTACCCACCTATGTGGAGTACGGCGCGGCGGACATTGGCATAGTAGGCAAGGATACGATTCTGGAGGAAGGCCGCAGGCTTTACGAGGTGCTGGATCTGGGAATCGGTCGGTGCAGGATGTGCGTCTGCGGGCCGGAATCTGCCAGGGAGCTTCTTCTGCATCATGAGCTGATCCGGGTGGCCACCAAGTATCCGGCCATTGCCAAGGACTATTTCTACAATAAGAAGCACCAGACCGTGGAGATCATCCGGCTGGGCGGGTCCATTGAGCTGGCCCCCATTGTGGGACTTTCCGAGGTGATCGTGGACATTGTGGAGACCGGTTCCACCTTGCGGGAAAATGGTCTTGCCATTCTGGAGGAAGTGTGCCCGCTGTCGGCCCGGATGGTGGTAAACCAGGTCAGCATGAAGCGGGAAAATCAGCGGATCACAGGGATCATCCGGCAGATGCAGGAGCTGGTGGGGAAACAGTCATAGAATACAGCAAGGAGGCAGAGCAATGAGAATCATCAGGCTGGATCAGCAGAGCAAGGAGAATCTTCTGGCAGATTTGCTAAAGCGGGACCCTAACAATTACGGCAGCTATGAGGCCAGGGTCCAGGCCATTGTGGAGGATGTAAGGCAGCGGCGGGACCAGGCCCTGTTTGCCTATACGGAAGAATTGGACGGGGTACGGCTGGACAGGGAAAGTATCCGGGTGACGGAGGAGGAGATCCAGGAGGCTTACAGCCAGGTGGCGCCGGAGCTGGTGACGGTTATGGGCCATTCCCTGGAGAATATCCGCCGGTACCATGAGAAACAGAAGCGCAACAGCTGGTTTGAAAGCGGACCTGACGGAACCATCCTGGGCCAGAAGGTGACGCCCCTGGCCAGTGTGGGAGTCTATGTGCCGGGAGGCAAGGCAGCCTACCCGTCCTCGGTGCTGATGAACATCGTTCCCGCCAAGGTGGCCGGTGTGCCCCGGATCGTCATGGTGACCCCGCCCGGGCGGGACGGGAAGGTGAATCCGGTGACCCTGGTGGCCGCCCATCTGGCCGGCGCCACACAGGTGTACAAGGCAGGCGGCGCCCAGGCGGTGGCTGCCCTGGCCTTCGGCACCGAGTCCATACCCCGGGTGGACAAGATCGTAGGCCCCGGCAACATCTTTGTGGCCCTGGCCAAAAAGGCCGTGTACGGCCATGTAAGTATCGACAGCATTGCCGGACCCAGTGAGATCCTGGTTCTGGCCGATGACAGCGCCAATGCCCGGTATGTGGCGGCGGACCTTCTGTCCCAGGCAGAGCATGACGAGCTGGCTTCCGCCATACTGGTGACCACCAGCATGGATCTGGCCCGTCAGGTAGCCGGGGAGGTGGACCGGTTTGTGGCCCGGCTGTCACGGCGGGAGATCCTGGAGAAATCCCTGGAAAATTACGGCTATATTCTGGTGGCGGATTCCATGGAGGATGCGGTCTCGGCAGTCAATGACATTGCCTCGGAGCATCTGGAGATCGTTACCCGCAATCCCTTTGAGGTGATGACAAAGATCCGCAATGCCGGTGCCATCTTCCTGGGAGAGTACAGCTGCGAGCCTCTGGGAGATTATTTCGCAGGCCCCAACCATGTGCTGCCTACCAATGGCACGGCCCGGTTCTTCTCCCCCCTGGGGGTGGACGATTTTATTAAGAAATCCAGCATTATCTATTATTCCAGGGAGGCCCTGGAGGCGGTTCATGAGGAAATTCAGTGTTTTGCGGAGGCAGAGCATCTGACAGCCCATGCCAACTCCATCCGGGTCCGGTTTGAGGAGGAATGACATGGGAGAGACATACGCAGGGACCGTGGAGCCGGCAGACCGCGGGACAGGTGACGGGGCCCGGGACATGACAGCCCCAGGCGCCCGCCGGGTGACCCTGGAGCGGGCCACTAAAGAGACGAAGATCCGGCTGACCCTGGATCTGGACGGCCGGGGAGAGGCCAGGATCTCAACGGGAATCGGCTTTTTCGACCATATGCTGGAGGGCTTTGCCCGCCATGGCTTTTTTGACCTGGAGGTCTCGGTGGAGGGGGATCTGCAGGTGGATACCCACCACACCATCGAGGATACAGGCATTGTCCTGGGAAAGGCCATCCGGGAGGCAGTGGGGGACAAGAAGGGCATCGTCCGCTACGGTTCCCGGATTCTGCCTATGGACGACGCGCTGGTTCTGTGTGCCCTGGACCTGTGCGGCAGACCTTATCTGGTCTATGACTTAAGACTTGACCGGGAGCGGGTGGGAGAGCTGGAGACCGAGATGGTCCGGGAATTCTTCTACGCCGTTTCCTATGGGGCAGCCATGAATCTGCACTTTAAGCAGATGGAGGGAAGCAACTGCCACCATATCATTGAGGGGGCGTTCAAGGCCTTTGCCAAGGCCCTGGATGAGGCGGTCCGGTATGACAGCCGGATCACGGATGTGCTTTCCACAAAGGGAAGCTTATAAGGAGGAAGAAACCATGCAGCTGTATCCGGCGATTGATATGAAAGGCGGCAAGTGTGTCCGCCTGACCCAGGGACAATTTGATAATGTAAAGGTCTATTCCCACAGACCGGCGGACATGGCAAAGTTCTGGGTGGACCAGGGAGCTACCTGGCTCCATCTGGTGGATTTGGACGGGGCCCTGGCCGGCCGCTCGGTCAATGAAGAGGCTATCCGGGAGATTCTTAAGGAGGTGTCCGTACCGGTCCAGCTTGGAGGCGGTATCCGGAGCCGGGAAGCAGTCCGCAATCTGTTGGACCTTGGCGTGTCCCGGTGCATCATCGGAACCAGGGCCGTGGAGGAGCCGGAGTTTATCCGGTCCCTGGTGGAGGAATTCGGGCCGGAGCGGATCGTGGTAGGAGTGGATGCCAGGGACGGCCTGGTGGCGGTCAACGGCTGGGAACAGGTCAGTTCTGTGCCGGCAGCGGATTTGTGCCGCCGGATGAAGTCCTTTGGGGTACGCCATATTGTGTATACGGATATTTCCCGGGACGGGATGCTTGCCGGGCCCAATGTAGCCGGAACCCGGCGGCTGGCAGAGGAGACCGGGCTGGATATGATCGCTTCCGGCGGCGTATCTTCCATGGAAGACTTAGAGGCCCTGGAGGAGCAGGGAATCCAGGGGGCCATTGTAGGCAAGGCTCTCTACGAACAGCGGATCTCCCTGCCGGAGGCTGTCCGGCGGTTTCAGAGGCTGGAGGCGGTCTGTTCCTGGGAAGAGTTAAAGAAAGACCCCCAGGGCCTGATGCCGGTGATTGTCCAGGATTACTACGACCGGCAGGTACTGATGATGGCCTACATGAATGAACAGGCCTACGAGGACACCCTTAAGACCGGCAGGATGCATTATTACAGCCGCAGCCGGGGGAGCCAGTGGCTGAAAGGGGAAACCTCCGGCCATTTCCAGTATGTGAAGGAGCTGTGGCTGGACTGTGACAGCGATACCCTGCTGGCCCAGGTGGAGCAGATGGGGGTGGCCTGCCATACAGGAGCCAGAAGCTGCTTTTTCCGGAAAGCGGCCCGGTAGGTTGGCCGGATGAAGCCCACGGCCTTTTTCATCAACTGCGCCAGGGGAGAGCTGGTGGATGAGGCGGCCCTGGTCCAGGCGGTTAAGGAGGAGCGGGTTGCAGGGGCATTTACGGATGTGTTCTGCCAGGAACCGCCGGCTCCGGACAATCCGCTGCTGGCTCTGGAACATGTCAGCGCAACCCCCCACATGGCATCCAATACGGTGGAGTGTATGCGGCTTATGGCCGTCCAGGCAGCCTCCCAGATCCATAAGGTGCTTTCGGGGCAGCAGCCGGACTGGCCGGTGAACCGGCCGGTTCTATAGGAAGATATTCTTTCTGCTGCTGACAAAAAGCTGTTTTCAGACAGGCTGTCTGGAAGAAAATGTAACTTTTTTGTAATAATTTCCCGGTTCCTTGTCCATACTAACCAGTAAAAGGAAGGCTGCCTGCTTCGCAGACGTACAGCTGACACGAATATCAAGCACTATTTACTTCGAGATTAGTGCAGCGACCAGTGCCTTCCGGTATGGAAAAGGAGTAAGAAAATGAAAAAATCAGCAGCCGCATTTCTGACAGCTGTCCTTTGTCTGGTTCTGTATACGGTTCCGGCTCTGGCGGCCCAGGAGGATGCAGCACCGGCCGGCTCTGTGACAGTCAGGGAGCTGGCCCGGGATAAAACAGTGGAAGTGACCGGGTATGTAGTGGACCAGTCCAGGCGGGACCTCCAGGCAGGGAACCTGGCCTGGCAGAGGGGCCAGGGAGCCCCCGGGGGTATGGCCTGGTCCGGGGAGGATCTGGAGATTCTGGCCCATGTGATCTGCGGGGAGGCCCAGAACTGTGACGACCAGGAGCAGCTGTATGTAGGGTCTGTGGTCTTAAACCGGGTGAACCACAGTGCCTACCCGGGAACCATCCGGGGAGTAGTGTTCCAGAAGGGACAGTATGCCTGCACAAGGGACGGCAACTACTACCGGACTCCCACAGAGGCCAACTACCGGAATGCCCGGTGGCTTCTGGAGAACGGAAGCGTCCTGCCGGGGAATGTGGTGTACCAGTCTTCCCACAGGCAGGGAAAGGGTGTGTATGTGCAGACAAAGCATCATAAGTACTGTTACCGGTGACGGCGGGACGAGCAACCGCGCCGGAAACACCTTTCCTGCTGGACTTTTGTGTTTTAGTTGAAAAGATCATTGGAAATCCTGGAAAAATGTGATACCATGTAATTGGGAAACTACAACAACCAGTTACAAACGGGGAGGGATGAACAGAATGACAGATAAACAGCTGGAAGTGATTATGAATCTTGTGGCGGATAAGTTTGCAGGCTGCAAAGATATGGAAGAGGTTAGAAAAGCGATTGAAGAAGTGAGAAGTATGGCACGGAAGGACAAAACGGAATCCATTTGAAATGGTATGTAACCATTCATGTGGTAAAAGCTAACAAACCTGTAAAGCTCAAGGTTTGTTAGCTTTTTTATGTCTCAGGGCGGCCCCTGCCGTCTACCGGTTCAGATACCGCCACAAAGTAGTCCGGCTGATCCCCAGGCTTTTGGCCGCAGATGTCTGGTTGCCGCCGCAGGCCTCCAGCACATGGCGCACAATGTCCCGGTTCATGTCGTCCAGGGACTGGCTGGTATCCAGGAAAAAAGAAAGGGAATGAGGGTCTGCCGGTACGTGGACTTTTGGCCCGGCTGCCGGGTCTTTGCTGCCGGACCCCATAGGTTCCCGGGACGAAAGAGGGGACCCGGAAAACAGGATCTCTTCTCTCTGGATCACGTGCTGGATGGTCTGGGCACAGATATAAGGGCCTTCTGTCCGTATGACTGCCTCTTTCAGAATCCGTTTGAACTGGGTCCGGTTGTGGGGGTAGTCGTATTGCTCCAGCAGGGCAGCCGCCTCATCATCCACCCCCACAATCTGCCGCCCCAGCTCCTGGTTCAGTGTATTGATATAGAGACCGGCAGAGGGAATGATATCTTCCTTTTGTTCCCGCAGAGGTCTGATGGGAACCAGAATGCATCCTAACGCATTGGTGTATTCCAGCACCACATGGGGAGCAGGGCTTCCTGCCGGCTGGGAGCAGGAAAATATTAAATGGTTGCGGATATGCATGTTCGTGTCCAGTATGATGGAAAGCAGCTGCTTCTGCTTGGGTTTTTGCAGTGCGTTTAAGTTGGAAATGTAGATGGTATTTCCATTGTCTGTAAAAGGAGAGTTGTAATGCCTGGTGATAAAGTCCCAGCTTTTGTCGCTGATCATGGAACAGTTGATGACGTAAAGAGGATTGTTGCACAGGGGGCCTTTGGCATAATGGATATGTGCCACACGGTCCTTTCCGGTGCCTGTTTCCCCGGTGATCATGAGACTTAAGGGGGATGGGGCCGCATCCTGGGTGCCGGAGAGGATTTCCCGTGCCAGCTCCGTGTTACTGTAAAAACTGTCCATAAAGCTGTTCTCCGCAGACTGCCTGTCCATAATGGTTACCCCGTATTTGGAGTAAGCCAGGGGAATTTCCGAGGGTGTAATGTGGAACATGATACAGGGGGCCAGGGTCTCGTCCACCAGATGGGATGTGACGGAGTACATCCGGCTGCCGACCGTAATAAAGAAGCAGCGTTTCCGGACCGCCCGGCATGGCTCCAGTTCACGCCGGAGCTCCTTTTGGATGGAATCGGCTATTTCGTCCTTCAGGGTGGTGTACATACACTGGCCTTCCTGCGACAGCACAAGGAAGCGGCTGGCGCTGCTGTCTAAAAGCTGGTGCATAAGAGACAGGGAGTGATATAAGTCCCTGTGGGTCTTCCAGGTATACACGGCCTGGTCAACGGCAGCTTTCAGACTTTCTATGCTGGAAGTAAGAAGTATGGGAGTGATGCCAATCAGTTTGGCATAGTTATAGGGGACCGTATCACATATGACGGTCTTGTAGCCTTGTTCTTTCAATTTGTCCAGCAGGGAACTGGCCTCGGAGGTGGTATTGATGGAAAATATATCCGTAGGCATCTTCAGCACATTGCATATGCTTTTGGCAATGGTGGTCAAAGAACGGAAGCCCAGGACAGCAAATTTGGTCTTTGTATGCTCTGCTGTTTTCAGGCAGAGAAGTACGTCGTAATAATCAATCCCAATATCAATCACAGGAATAGGCACACCCTCTGCAATGCGGCTTGCCGTGTTGGCCCTGGAGATAATGATGTCATAATTTCTATAATGTTCTTTGGCCAGGGAAAGTCCGGTTTCCAAATTGCCAAGCATGGCGGTCAGCTGGACATCATCTCTCTGGCCTGCATACCGTTTCATCAAAGTTACCAGCCCCTTATAAGGGGCAATTCCAAGTATTCTGACTTTTTCACCCATTCTGTGTCCTCCGAAATAAACGTTGATTCCATGTGCAGTTAAGCCGGTTCCGGAACGCTCATTTGATAGTTTGTTACCCTTTCCCGCCCAGTTAACGAAAACGATAGTTGTAACAGTTCAGATACCCCTTGAACTGTTACGGCATACGGCCATTCAGAATCGCTAACGCGATGGGCCGTATGCCCGCGACCGCTACGTTTTCTTACGGTCAGCGCGGTAAACGCGCAGACCTATCTGAACTGTTACTTCCAGCGTAACAGTTCAGATAACCCTTGAACTGTTACTGTCCACAGGGCCGGTACATGGCTGCACTAATGCTCTCCCAGAAGCGCCTCCACCACCGCTTCCGCGCTTTTCTCCCGTACCGGCAGACTCAGCACCGGCTCGTTTATATGCTCCAGGTAGTGGGCGTCGGAATTGCTGATGATGCGGCAGGCTTCCAAGTAAGGGTTCTGGCGGCGGACCTCATGGAGCTTTTTTAAGTCCTTAAGCTCCGCGGTACGGAACCGGCTGTCCGGAGGCACGAAGCCTAAGTTGGCGATCAGGCTGTTGGCGGATTTCTCCACATGGGCCGGGAACATGACGCCGCCGAAGGAGCGGACCGTGTCCCACAGCTGGTCAAAGGAAATGTCCACGCTGCTGATCAGAAGATTAGGCTCTGTGCCGATCACTTCGTCTTCCTCATTGCAGATCTGCTGTTTGCCGAAAACTGCCTCCCGGTTGGGAAATTTCATCAGCCGGTCATAGACATAGGCGTCAAAGTCCATGGCCTGGTCCAGCCGTGGGAAGAGGCAGACCGCGTGGACTTCCTCGGAGGTGTTGATCTCCATGCCCGGGATGGCCAGGACGCCGTAGGCTTCTGCCAGCTTCTGGACGGCAGGGCAGTTTTTGCAGGAGTTGTGGTCCGTGACCGCGATCACATCCAGCCCTTTGACGGCTGCCATGCCCACAATATTTCCCGGTGTCATATCGTCATCCCCGCATGGGGAAAGGCAGGAATGGATATGTAAATCATAGGTCAGGCTAACCATGAAGGCCCTGGTAAACCTTCAGCGCCGCGTCAAAGACAGGCAGCTCTGTGGCAAGGACCGTGATCTCCTGGTCCTTTGCCTTCTTCATGGCAATGTCATCCAGGGCAGTCCCCTCTGCCATGATGATGCAGGCCGCGTCAGCCAGGGTGGCCACGGCAAGGGTATTCATATTGCCCATGACCGTCACCCAGGCGCAGCCTGCCGGGGCCCTGCCCATGGCAATGCTTAAAAGGTCGCAGCAGAAGGGGACCGTAATGGCCCGGTCCGTATCCTCCCCCACATTGATGATCTGAAAACTTCCGCTGTCAATCAGTTCCTGTACTGTCATGGCTCCTCCTCTTCCTTATCCTTCACATCCAGTCTGGAGATCTCCTGGGAGATCCGCTGGATATAGTCCTTGAATATCCGCATGGTTTCCTGTCCTGCCGTATTGCCGGCGTACAGATCCCCGGCCAGAATGGATACCTCTTCCGACAGCTTGTGGAGATTCTCCCGCAGATAATACACACAGTCCTTTTCCCTGGCCTCTCCCCGGACAATGTCCTCGGCCAGGGCCTTGCAGGTAGGGGCTCCGCAGGAACCGCAGTCCAGCCCCGGAAAATCCCTGCACAGCTGTTCCACCTGATTCAGCCGCCGGAAGCTTTCCATCATATTGTCCCCCAGGCTGAATACCGGTTCATACTCCACGCTGGTGGTCCAGGGCACCATGTCCTCAATGGTATCTTCCATATCCATATGGCTCCGGGCCACAGGCATGTATTTGCGCAGGTGCTTTAACTTTACCTCCGCCACGTAGGGGTTCTCCACTGTCAGGACCCCGCCTACACAGCCGCCGTTGCAGGCATTCAGCTCCACAAACTTCAGATTGGTGAACTTCTCGTCCTCCAGGTCCTCCAGGACCCGGATCACATTCTCAATGCCGTCCGCCGCCAGGTAGCTCTCGGTAAACAGGCCTCCGGCCTCCCCGCCGCTGCGTCCCCAGCTGATCCCGATCTTGCCGGAGGTGGAAAGGTCCCGGGGGTCCTCTCCTACCTGCTTCATCCGGCTGAGAAGATGGGGATACACATCCTTGATGGCCAGCACATGGTCCACTTCACTTTTCTCCGTACCCAGAGGGACTCTTGCATAGGTCACCTTGGAGGGGCAGGGGGAAATAAAGCTGATTCCGATGTCCTCCCTGGCATACCCGGTCTTCTCCATGGCCTGCTGCACCGCCAGCATGGCGGCTACCTCCACCGGAGGATTCAGAGGCAGCAGATGGGGAATCAGGTTGGGGAACCGTACCCGGATCAGACGCACCACAGAGGGGCAGGCCGTACTGATAATGGGCAGGTTGTCCTCATGCTCCGACAGATACTCCCGGGTGGCCTCAGACACCAGCTCCGCCGCCGCGCTGACCTCAAACACCGCATCAAATCCCATAAGGACCAGGGCATTCAGCACAATGTTCACGTCATCCAGGTTGTTGAACTGGCTGTACAGGGAAGGCGCCGGCAGGGCTACATTATATTTATGCTGTTTCATCACATCCAGACTGTCATGGATGCCGTGTTTTGCATGATGGGGACAGATGCGGATGCATTCCCCGCAGTCAATGCAGAATTTACTGTTGATCTGCGCTTTTCCGTTGCGGACACGGATTGCCTGTGTAGGACACCGTTTCAGGCAGTTGATACAGCCCTTGCACAAGTCCGGGTCCAGCCGGACCGAATGATAAAATTTGTCCATGGAACAGACCTCCTTTCATATCACGCAGCTTTTATCCGGGAAACGCGGCCGGTTCTGCCGGTAAACCCCGGCTCCGGCAGGCTTCCGGTCAAAGATTCACCAGCATGGTGATGGTGGTCCCTACCCCCAGCTCCGTCTCGATTTTCATATCATCGGTATATTTCTTCATATTGGGAAGGCCCATGCCGGCTCCGAAGCCCAGATTGCGCACCTCGTCCGGCGCCGTGGACCATCCGGCCTTCATGGCCAGGTCTATATCGGGAATCCCTGGCCCCACATCGGCCAGGACCATCTTAATCTGTTCCGGTGTAATCTCTACGGTGATCTCCCCGCCCCGGGCATGGATCACCATGTTGATCTCCCCCTCGTACATGGCAATGGCCACCTTGCGGACTGCCGCCGGACTGACGCCCATCTGCTTTAACTTCCCTTTCACGTCACTGCTGGCTTCCCCGGCCCGGGTAAAGTCCTCGGTGGAAACCTGGTATTTCAGCACGATCGCATTGTCCATCAGATTTCACCTCCGGTCAGTCCTGCCCGGTAAAGCATTCCGCAGGAGGAAAACATCCGGTGGCCGGTTTCCATGACAATGATCCCCCGCTCCCTGGCCATGTCCAGAATGGTTCCGTCCACCTTCTTGCCCCGGACAAAAATAATGCACACAATATCCAGCATCTCCGCTGTCCGGATAACCTGGGGATTGCACAGCCCCGTGAGAAGAACCGAATGGTCTTTGGAAAATGCCAGCACGTCGCTCATTAAGTCCGAGCCGCACGCTGTCTTAACCTCCTGGTCCAGATGCTCGCTTCCTACCAGCACCCTGGCCCCCAATACCTCCTGTACCTGCTTTGCTGTCATACGTACCCCTCCTCCTGTTATATAAAAATCAATCTGCTCCAGAGCTTTCACATATATCAAGAATACCATCTAATCTGTAAATAATCAACCGATTCGCCTGGTTTGTTTTTTAACTAACGCGCTTTTTAGTGGATTTTTTCTGACATTCATGGTAGAATACAAACTATCAACCAAACAACACAAGAGGAGGGTTATACATGGCTTGTAAAAAAGATGGTGTTCCGTTTGGCGGTACCCTTGAGCAGGAGCAGGCGCTTAAGAAGGTCATCGCTGAATTAAAAGACACAAAGAGTCCTCTGATGCCGATCATGCAGCAGGCGCAGGAGATCTACGGGTATCTGCCCATTGAAGTCCAGACCATGATTTCCGACGAGATGGACATTCCCCTGGAGAAGATCTACGGCATCGCGACCTTTTATTCCATGTTCGCGCTTCAGCCCAAGGGCAAATACCAGATTTCCGTATGCCTGGGAACTGCCTGCTATGTCAAGGGTTCCGGCACGATCTTCAGCAAACTGGAGGAGCTTTTGGGCATTACCAACGGAGAGTGTACGCCTGACGGAAGATTCTCCCTGGATTCCTGCCGCTGTGTAGGCGCATGCGGACTGGCCCCTGTCATGATGATCAATGACGAGGTCTACGGCCGTCTGGTGCCTGAAGATATTCCCGGCATTCTTGCCAAATACAAATAGCGCCTATGATGCCTGAGATTTCTTTGAATGTTCTGGATGTGGCCGAGAATTCCACCCGGGCCGGGGCTTCCCTGGTACAGATCGCGGTGGAAGCAGACACGGTCCTGGACCGGCTTACCATCGTCATTGCAGATGACGGCTGCGGCATGACCCCGGAGCAGGTGGCCCAGGTCACCGACCCCTTTTACACAAGCCGCACTACCCGGAAGGTAGGTCTGGGTGTGCCGTTTTTCAAATACGCGGCAGAAAGTACAGGGGGCAGCTTCACCATCCAGTCGGAACCGGGTACCGGCACTACCGTGACGGCAGTGTTTACACTGTCCCACATTGACCGGATGCCTCTGGGTGACATTACCAGTACCATCCATACCCTGGTGGTCTACCATCCTGACACGGAATTTCTTTACCGCTACCGCTACAATGACCGGTCCTTTGTGCTGGACACAAGGGAATTCCGGGAAGTTCTGGATGGAGTTCCCTTTGACACACCGGAGATTTCCGAATATATTAAAGATTATCTGAGTGAGAACAAGCTTGACACAGACGGCGGCGCCGTCTACTGACATTATGAAAATAATTGGAGGAATCACATGAAGAGTCTTGAAGAGTTAAGAGCCATCCGCGAGAGAGTCCAGAACCAGGTAGGGATGCGTGCGGAAGACCATGCCCACACCCGTGTGGTTGTCGGTATGGCCACCTGCGGTATTGCCAGCGGTGCCAGACCCGTACTGACCACCCTGTCCAATCTGGTCCAGGAGAAGAATCTTACAGACAAAGTGGCTGTTACCCAGACCGGCTGCATCGGACTGTGCCAGTATGAGCCCATTGTGGAGGTCATGGAGCCGGGACAGCCCAAGATCACTTATATTAAGATGAACCCCGAAAAAGCTGCTGAAGTGGTTGAACGCCACCTGATCGGAGGTCACGTTGTAGAAGCATACACCTTAAACTCAGCAGATATTAAGTAAGGAGGAAAACAGATGTATCGTTCACATGTATTGGTTTGCGGCGGAACCGGATGTACCTCCTCCGGAAGCCAGCAGATTATGGAAACCCTGAAACTGGAGATTGAGAAGGCTGGCTTACAGGATGAGGTATCCGTGGTCCAGACCGGCTGCCATGGTCTCTGCGCTTTGGGACCGATTATGATTGTCTATCCGGATGCCAGCTTCTACTCCATGGTGAAGGCGGAGGATATTCCGGAGATCGTTCAGGAGCATCTGTTAAAGGGCCGTGTGGTAACCCGGCTTCTCTACAATGAGACGGTTACCCCCACAGGGGTCAAGGCCCTGATTGATACGGACTTCTACAAGAAGCAGCACCGGATTGCCTTAAGAAACTGCGGCATTATCAATCCGGAAGTCATTGATGAGTACATAGGCACCGGCGGCTACGAGGCCCTGGGCAAGGTTCTGACCGAGATGACCCCGGATGACGTGATCCAGTGTCTCTTGGACTCCGGGCTCAGGGGACGCGGAGGCGCAGGCTTCCCCACCGGCCTTAAATGGAAATTTGCCAAACAGAATGACGCGGACCAGAAGTATGTCTGCTGTAATGCGGACGAAGGCGATCCGGGTGCATTTATGGACCGTTCCGTGCTGGAGGGTGATCCCCACACAGTGCTGGAGGCCATGGCCATTGCAGGTTACGCCATCGGCGCTACCCAGGGCTATATCTATGTCCGGGCCGAGTACCCCATTGCGGTGCAGCGCTTAAGAATCGCCATTGAACAGGCCCGTGAGTACGGCCTTCTGGGCGATGACATTTTCGGAACCGGCTTTAAGTTTGACATTGATATCCGTCTGGGAGCCGGCGCCTTTGTCTGCGGCGAAGAGACGGCCCTGATGACCTCCATTGAGAGCAACCGCGGTGAGCCAAGGCCCCGTCCGCCTTTCCCGGCTGTGAAGGGTCTCTTCGGCAAGCCCACCATTTTGAATAATGTAGAAACCTATGCCAATATTCCCCAGATTATCCTAAACGGTCCTGAGTGGTTCGCTGCCATGGGTACCGAGAAGTCCAAGGGAACCAAGGTATTTGCCCTGGGCGGCAAGATCAACAACACCGGCCTGGTGGAGATCCCCATGGGTACCACCCTCAGGGAGGTCATTGAGGAAATCGGCGGCGGCATTCCCGGCGGCAGGAAGTTCAAGGCTGCCCAGACCGGCGGTCCTTCCGGCGGATGTATCCCGGCGGAGCATTTTGATATTCCCATTGACTATGACAACCTGCTGTCCATCGGCTCCATGATGGGCTCCGGCGGTCTCATCGTCATGGACGAGACCGACTGTATGGTAGATATTGCCAAGTTCTTCCTGGAGTTTACGGTGGAGGAGTCCTGCGGCAAATGTACTCCCTGCCGCATCGGTACCAGACGTATGCTGGAGATCCTGACCAAGATCACCAAGGGCCAGGCTACCATGGAAGATCTGGACAAACTGGAGGAGCTCTGCTACTACATTAAGGACAATTCCCTCTGCGGACTTGGACAGACGGCTCCCAACCCGGTGCTTTCCACCCTGCGGTTCTTCCGTGACGAATACGAGGCCCATATTAAGGAGAAACGCTGCCCGGCCGGCGTATGTAAAGCACTCCTCTCCTACCACATTAATCCGGATAAGTGTAAGGGCTGTACCCTGTGCGCACGGAACTGCCCCAACAACGCCATCATCGGCTCTGTCAAGAACCCGCACATCATTGATACGGAGAAGTGTATCAAGTGCGGCGCCTGCATGGAGAAGTGTAAATTCGGCGCAATCTACAAACAGTAATGGAGGAGAGTTCATATGGAGAATATTACGATTAAAATTAACGGCATAGAAGTAAGCGCTCCGAAGGGTTCCACCATTCTGGAGGCTGCCCGTCTGGCTCACATTGAGATCCCGACTCTGTGCTTTTTAAAGGAGATCAATGAAATCGGCGCCTGCCGTATCTGTGTAGTAGAAGTGAAAGGCGCAAGAAGCCTTGTTGCCGCAT
>CAJTOV010000057.1 GCA_910577765.1 uncultured Lachnospiraceae bacterium | reverse complement strand
CGCCAGTGACGCCTGTTAGGGACCGACCGAAACGGAGTGTAGAGGGCCGTATGCCGTAACAGTCAATGTTTCCCGACCATAACCTTATTAAGGGTCTCAAAGAGAACCCCCACATCAATGGGTTTGGCAATATGCCCGTTCATACCACAGCCCAGGGCCGCCTGCTTATCTTCTTCAAAGGCATTGGCTGTCATGGCCAGAATGGGGATGGAAGCCAGCCTCCGGTCCTCCAGCCTGCGGATCTTCCGGGTAGCCTCATAGCCGTTTAACACCGGCATCTGCACATCCATCAGAACAAGCTGGTAGTACCCGGGAGTTGACTGTTCCAGCATATCCAGGGCGATCTGCCCGTTCTGCGCCACCTCCGTGGTAAAGCCTGCTTCCCCCAGAATTGCCACGGCGATCTCCTGGTTCAGTTCATTGTCTTCTGCCAGAAGAATCCGTCCGGGAGCAAAATTCACCTGCTCGGCCACATCCCCATCCTGGCAGTCCTCATCCCCATTGATAATGGAGTTTAAGCAGTCCCGCAGCTCCGAGAAGAACAGGGGCTTGCTGCAGAAGGTGGTGACCCCGGCTTCCCTGGCCTCTTCCTCAATATCTGCCCAGTCGTAGGCTGTCAGAACAATGATCGGCGCCTCTTCCCCTACCTCCTTGCGGATTCTCCGGGTCACCTCCACGCCGTTCATATCTGCCAGCATCCAGTCGATGACATAGACACCGTAATGGTCGCCCCGCATGGCTGCCTGACGGGTGCGCAGCACTGCCTCCCGGCCCGACAGGGTCCACTCGGCCCGCATGCCGATCTGCTGAAGCATGTAGGAGACACTGTCACAGCTGTTAAAGTCATCATCCACCACCAGGGCCCGGCAGTTCTTCAGCTCGGGAATATCCTGGGGCTCACGCTTGCCGGGAAGCAGGCGGAAGGTTAAGGATACCTTGAATTCCGTGCCCACCCCCTGCTCGCTCCGCACCTCAATGGCACCGTTCATCATGTCCACAATATTCTTGGTAATGGCCATTCCCAGCCCCGTGCCCGGAATACCGCTGATGGTACTGCTCTTCTCCCGCTCAAAAGGTTCAAAAATATGGGACACGAACTCTTCGCTCATGCCAATTCCCGTATCCTTGATCCGGAACTCGTAGTTGGCATGGCCTGCCGGGGCCCCCGGCTTCTCGATGATCCGCAGGCTCACGGTACCGCCGGCGGCTGTATACTTTACCGAATTGCTGAGAAGGTTTAAAAGCACCTGGTTTAACCGCAGCCGGTCGCAGTAGATCTCTTCGTCCAGCACATCCACCGCGTCTATGTAGAGCTCCAGCTGCTTGGACCGGATGTCTGCCTGGAGAATGTTGCGCAGTCCGTGGAGAATATCCGGCAGGCTGCACGGCTTCTCGTCCAGGTGCATCTTCCCGCTTTCAATGCGGCTCATGTCCAGAACGTCATTGATCAGGCTTAACAGATGGTTGCCGGAGGTCATAATCTTCTTTAAGTACTCCTCCACCTGCTCTCTCTGGCCGATATGGGTCAGGGCCAGAGCCGTAAAGCCCACAATGGCATTCATAGGAGTTCGGATATCATGGGACATATTGGACAGGAACACGCTCTTGGCCTTGCTGGCCCGGTTGGCCTGCATCAGGGCATCCTCCAGCATGTTCTTTTTCTCCATCTCGTTGCGGATCTCTTCGTCCACACTGCGGAACCCCATGACAATGCCGTGGTCCACATCCCAGGCACCGGCGCGCACCACCTTCATCTGGAAATACTTGATTCCCCCGTCCCGAAAGACCCGGTAGTTGACATAATGCTGCTTCTTCTCCATCAGAATCTTGTGAAGCTCCTCCAGGGAGAAGATATGGCGCAGCATCTCCTTGTCATCCTCATATACAAACCGGTCTATGTAGCCTCCTACGCTTTCCCCGAAGGAAATGTCACCGCCAAACAGGCTGTCAAACACGTGGCCGTTGCTCTCGTCATTGCGCAGCAGAAATCCCCTGCCGGTATTTAAATCGTAAAAACAGACCAGGTTGTAGTCGATACTCAGGGCCTGGACCAGCTCCATCTGGCGCTGGGCATTCTTCTTTTCCTGGAGCTTCTGGGCCGTGCAGTCCAGCAGGAACCGCTGGTAAAACTGCTCGCCATTCTCGTTGAGCAGCTTCACATTGCCCATGACATGGAGAATCTCCCCGTTTTTGTGGACTACCCGGTACTCCACACTGGCACTGTCATCCTCCTTCTCCAGACTGGTAATTGCCTCCCTGAGCTTCTGCTTATCCTCATCCATCACGGAAGCAGCCACCATATTAAAGCCTTCCGCCTCCATCTCTTCCATGGATTCATAGCCCAGGATCTTAAGGGCAGCCCGGTTGACGCTTAAGATGCGGCTTCCGTCCACGGAATGGCACATGACGCCACAGTCCATGGCTGTAAAGATCAGCTCCAGGGTGTGGTTCTTATCCATGATCTCCTGCTCATAGGCCCGCTCCTGGGTCACGTCGATTGCCACCCCCACGGTTCCCATGACACTTCCGTCCAGGTCATACAGGGGAGATTTGTAGGTGGTCAGCAGACGGATGCCGTCCCCGGTCTGGACCGTCTCTTCCGACACACAGGTCTTCCGGGTGGTCATGACCTCCCGCTCCGACTCAATGCAGGCCGGGTCATCCTGCTCCACATCCCAGATATAGGCATGTCTCTGTCCTTCCACCTGCTGTCTGGTCTTGTTGACGGTCTGGCAGAAACTGTTATTGACCTTTTCATGGACCCCGTCCTTATCCTTGTACCAGACCAGGTTGGGAATATGGTCAATGGTGGACTGGAGAAAATGGCTGGCCTGCCAGTAGTCCTTGCCTGTCTTCCAGGTCTGCTGCCATCTGAGGAACCGGAACCGCACCTCTTCCTCTGCCATGGGAAGGGTCCAGATATCCTTCACCCGGGGCAGCCATTCTGCCAGACAGGGAATCTGCTCCTTGTCTGCCAGGAGGATCAGTTCTGCCTCCTCCCCCATCTCCGCAGCCAGAACCCCTGCACTCTCCCCGGCATCCAGTCCCTTAAGATTGGCCAGAATCACATCTGCACCGGCGGCCAGGTCTGCCTCCGGCCGGTCACTTTCAGCGAATTCATGGATAAAATGCTCCAGGGGAGGCATCTCTCTTATGATTTCAAATATTCTGCTGTGGCTGCCCACAAAATAGAAATGAGTATGACAACGATACATACCTGTTTACCCCTTGTTTCGTAATTCAAATATATGACAACAGTTCAGACCGCATATAATATTATTCTAACAAGCGTACGTATTAATGTCAATTCTTGTTTTGGTACTTTTTCCATATTTTTACCGTTTTCCAGGAAGAACAGGTAACCCGTTCTTCCTTCCCTGCCGTTGTCATCCAGAAGCCCGGCACCGCACATTCCCTCAATGGCCAAAGGGACACCCGCCCCAAGTACTGGACATACGCCGGGCGGCAGTAACGCGGCAGAACCGCAAATCTGTGGTGAAAAACCATGTGTCCCCTTGTCCACTGAGGGTACTCCGTCTCCATCCAAAAAATCCCCGGAATACCTTCCGGGGATTTTCACTGTCTGCCTGATTTGACCGATTAAGCCAGCTTGGACTTGGCCAGCTCTGCCAGCTTTGCAAAGCCTTCGGCATCATTGATGGCCATGTCGGACAGAACCTTACGGTTCATCTCCACACCTGCCTGCTTTAAGCCGTACATGAACCTGCTGTAGGACAGACCGTTGATTCTTGCGGCTGCGTTGATCCGGGCGATCCACAGACGGCGGAACTGTCTCTTGCGCTCCTTACGGCCCACATAGGCGCTGGCCAGGGCCCGCATCACAGACTGCTTGGCGATTCTATACTGTTTGGAACGGGCGCCTCTGTAGCCTTTGGCCATTTTCAGCACTCTGTTATGTTTCTTTCTTGCGTTTAAGCCACCTTTAATTCTTGCCATTGGTTCTTCCTCCTTCTCTCCTGATCTTTACAGATACGGCAAAATCTTCTTCATTACTTTTGCGTTGGTCTTGTCTGTAACAATGTCTTTTCTGAGATTTCTCTTTCTCTTGGAAGACTTCTTGGTCAGGATGTGGGATTTATATGCTTTGCTTCTTACCAGCTTACCGGTACCAGTCTTTTTGAAACGCTTTGCAGCAGCCCTGCTTGTCTTTAATTTAGGCATAATTTCTTCCTCCTTATATTTAGTTGCGAATTTTACTTTTTAGCAGACAAAAACATAACCATGCTTCTTCCTTCCACCTTGGACGGCTTGTCGACCACCGCAATATCCTTTAAGCTCTCGGCAAAATCATCCAGAATATACCGGGACTTGGACATATGGGCCATCTCACGACCGCGGAAACGAAGTGTAATCTTGACCTTGTTTCCCTTCTCCAGAAACTTCCGCGCCGAACTCATCTTCGTATTCAGGTCGTTGGTATCAATGTTCGGGGTCAGACGTACTTCTTTTACCTCGATGATTTTCTGCTTCTTCTTTGCTTCCTTTTCCTTCCGCGCCAGCTCATAGCAGTACTTACCGTAATCGATAATCTTGCATACCGGCGGTTTCGCTGTGGGAGCTATCTTCACCAGATCCAGCTCTGCGTCCTGGGCAAGCTTATAAGCTTCCCTGGAAGACATGATTCCCAGCTGCTGTCCGTCCTGACCAATCAAACGAACTTCCTTATCTCTGATTTGTTCGTTAATCATTAAATCGCTAATTGTCGTGCACCTCCAATTTCCATAAGAACATGTTTGTTTTCCTGCATAAAAAAAGTAGATAGAATCACTCTATCCACCATCCAATGACCACACCGGACGCCAGAACGCCCGAATTCCGTGTTTCATACATATTAACCAGGGTCACACAATTGTGCCAAGGTGAGGTGGATACCTACTTTTATGAATGTTGCGGCTGCAACTTTTGATAGTATACTACCCGTGGATGGAAATGTCAAGCAAAAAATCATTTTCGTATTTATAGTATAGATTCTCTATTTTTTCACATTTTAAATATATTGAAAAAACATTTTAGTCACTTTAGTCTATATATAAAAGGAGATTACCATGCCGATATCTATCATTTTAGGATCACGGATCCGGTTTTATCGGAAAGAAAAGAAGCTCAGCCAGGAGAAGCTGGCCGAGGTCTGCCGGCTTCATCCTTCCTACATCGGACAGATTGAGCGGGGGGAGAAGAATATCACGGTGGAGATTCTTCACCGGCTTTCCCAGGGACTGGGGGTCTCTATGGCAGAGCTTCTCCAGGATATCGACGGCAAGGATTACCGGCAGGACAGCATTTTATCCGACATCTATAACCAGATGTTCCAGATCAGCAATGGGGACTTAAAGCGGATGAAACGGCTGTTTGATGATATCCTGGATATTATAAACCATTAATGACGTAAAGCGGCTCCGGAAAAGTTCCGAAGCCGCTTTTGTTTCGTTTTTGTGTTTGTCCGGTTTCCTGACGCCCTGACGGGCTGTGGGAGACCGCATTTCCTTTAACGGGTCATATTCTGCACCCATGCACCATCCGCATTCACATAGTAGTCTCCTACCCACTGGTCAGCCAGCATGGCGCCGCCGGTGCCGTCTGCTGCCGGATTCAGGTAATACCAGACACCGCCAATCTGCTGCCATCCGGTCAGCATCCTGCCTTCCTGGGCGCCTGCTGCCGGACTCAGATAGAACCAGCGGTTATAAGCCTGATCATAGATCCATCCGGTCTTCATCTGGCCTTCCTGGGCACCCTGGGCCGGGTTCAGATAATACCAGACACCGTTCAGGTTCAGCCAACCGGTTACCATATAGGTATCGGCGCCGAAGTAATACCAGGTACCTTTCAGTCTGCCCCACTGGTTTGCCGCATAGGAACCGTCGCTTAACCGGAACCTCCAGCCCCTGTCATCCGGCTGCCAGCTTCCGGAAATGGTGTCGGCTGCGTAGCTGCTGGAGGAAGAGTTTCCGCCGCTGCTGCTGCCGCCGGAATAGCCGGGACGGCCGGGATTACCGGGATTGTCAGGTTTGCTGGGGTCATCCGGATCTTCCGGAACCGTAGCACCTTCCATTTTGATCACAGGATTATAGAACTCACCGGTTCCCGTCTTTTTAAACCGGGCAGATGCGGTAATCCTTCTTTCCAGTTCTGTATTGTCCTCCAGCTTATCCGTCAGATCATAGTCTCTGTACCATCCGGCGAATTCATGTCCATACATGGCAAGCTTATCCGGGAAGGACTGATCTGACTCCATTACATCGCCAAGCACCTTATTAAACAGTACTCCTTTTCCGTAATAATCGCTGTTTCCCAGGGAATCGGCTGCTGCATCATCTTTCCCCCCTGCATAGCGGCCCAGATATACATCAAAAGATGCATTAACTCCTGCAGTAAACTGCATATGCTTACTCTTGTAAGTTTCTCCCTGGTACTCGCAGGTTACATAGAAATGATATTTCCCTGGCTTAACCACATCTTTGCTGGCAAATGTGCCGTCCGGATTTAACACAAACAAATCATGGGCATAATTAAAATATTCCAGTTCCCACTCATCCAGCTCGGAAAGATCGCCATACTTCCAGTTCTCTGCTTCCAGTAAGAATTCATCATCCTGGGTCTGGCGCCAGAGCACAAATTCTCCTGTTTCCTTCCTGTCCCCTGTCCCGTGTCCTTCTGTCCTGCGACCAATCCAGGTACCTTCCTCTATCTCATACTCTTCCTCTGTAACAACCGGAGTGATTACAAGCTTTTTCGCGCCTTCCGGTACCCGGTAGCTGTCACCATGTGGCCTTACAGATACCGGTTCGCTGCCGTCTGCCGCCATTAGACAGGATTCTACCCTATAGGATTTCTCTTTTCCGTAGCTGTACGTATAATCTACAGAAAGCTCTGTACCATCCGGAATCTGAACAGTTACCCCAATGGGAAGGTAGGTACGTGTGAGTCCATTTTCGTCCTCCTGTTCCGTATAGACAATACCATATCCATTTTCCACATTCTCCAGGGTCACATCCACCATGGAAGTGGCATTTGCCAGAGCAACAATCACCGGACTGAAATCACGAAGCTCAAACTCAATCCCGGCAATGGCACCCTCGCTGCCGCCCCAGCGGTAGATATCCGGCGTGATCACTTCGGTACCATTCTTTCCAAAATGGATTACCACAAAATCCCGTCCCTCTGTCTCGGCCTTCTGGGTAAAGCTTTCCGGAAGCTCCAGCTTGATCTTTGCACCGCCCCTGTAGTCATCCAGACTGGTGCGGATATCCAGCTGTAAGGCGCTTCCGGTATCCAGATCTTCATAAACGGTTCCGGCTGCAGCGGCCTCCTCCAGGGCTTTCTGAAGATCCTCCGGAGTCTTTTCCTCTGCCAGGTCATCTACGATCAGCCTTACATTTTCCGGAAGTCCCTGGGCTCCTGCATCTTCTACCTGGGTTGCCCGTTTTACTGCTTTCAGGAAGGAATGGGCATACAGATGGGTCACATCCTCTTCAAGGAACAGTCCTCTCTCATCATTGTCGTGAAGATTCACCACAGAATCCAGATCCCCTTCCACGGCCAGCCAGGATACCATGGCCTTCTTGACCGCGTCTCCACCCCAGCTTCCATAAACCAGATTCTCATCTGCCTCTCCCGGTTTCCCGATGACAGCTCTTACCATATCTTCTGTCAGGTAATCTCCCTCCACTACAAAAGTGGTTTCCACAGCCCCCTGCTTACCTTCTACCAGCGATCCGGTAATTCCCAGATCATTGAGCAGATCCATATCGAACATCAGCTCGTCATCCTCTTCTTCGGCAACTGCTTTCCCGGCATTGGAGGCGGTTGCGTCGGAAGGGGTCGCATCGCTGCCGCTGTGGACCGGGTCCTTCTTATCTTCCTGGAAGATCATGGGAGATTTGAATTCTCCCATATCCGTATGCAATGTAACCAGCTTATAATCCTGCCCCAGAACCCCCTCCAAAGCACCTGCATCCCCGGCTGCCAGCGATGAACCCCCGGCCATGGTTGAAGCCAGCATGGTAACAATCAGCGTCCGGGCTATTCTGCTTTTCAGTTTTCTCAGCTTCATATCCTGTTCTCCTTTTTGATTAATCCGCACACATCCTTTCATTGTGTTTACGCAGAATCAACGAAACTCCTGCTTCTTCCCTCCCTATTTCTTTGTATTTTCTGCTGTAAGCATAATGATTTTGTTTGTGAATAGCATTTATAGTATATATCTTTTATATTTTAGTGTCAATAGTATATATTTCTTCTTCCGGAAATTTATAGTCCAGGGTTACCCTCAGCGGACAAGGGGACACACGATTTGTCCACTGAGGGTATCTGTTTTTATTGCCACGCCAAAAAATCCAGATATCCATACACAGTAGCATGTGTATGATATCTGGATTTTTATGGACTGGTATTGGATAAACCGCAGTCATACCGGTTTTCCCGTATATCAGCTCATATCATTTACTGAGCTTACGGGAAGGTCCTCCAGCAGAACCGGCCTGACTCCCGGCTTCCGGCACCTGCTCCGTCTTTCCCCTGCTTTTCCCTTTCTTCCTCGTCATCTGCCATCCAATAACTCCAAGCACCATAACGGCTGCTGCCAGCAGGACCGGCCAGAGCAGTGTGTGCTTCATCAGTACCAGCTCCCCGGAGGAAGCTGCCGCAAACACCAGATACTCCCCGTCCTTTACGGCTTCCTGCAATTCTATGGCGCCGTCCCGGAGGATTCCCACCCGGTCTGCCCCTTCTGCCCGGACATGAAGGGTAACCTGGTCCGGAAGGGAAGCTCCCTGGGGAGGCTGGATCTCATAGGTGAAGCTCTTTACGGTCCGGCAGCCGGAAGGCGCCTCTGCCTGTTCCTGGGACTCCCGGACATGCAGCCCGGTGTCCGGGTAGAAGGCTGCCTCTGCCAGCAGCAGAGGTTTCGGCTCCTGTGAGGAAGCAATGGTGGTGGTCCAGGGGGTATACACGGCATGGACCTTGTAGTTCCTGCGGATATCCGAAAGGTCCTTTTCTTCCCAGTACTGGAAGAAGCCTTCCTTCTCCGGCGCCTGAGGCATACGCTCCGGGTCCAGGGCCTGGCCGTACTGGCACACAATCTGCTCCACCATCCGGCCATCCGCCAGGAAGGTCACGGTGAGACTGCCGAATTCCTCCGGCAGGCCCTCTCTCTGTAACAGTTCCTCGTAGGAAATCCCTTCTGCCTCTCCCAGGAAGGTAATGCCGTCCACCGCCCCTGTGCCGTCATCTACATACACGTTGCCGCTGGCTTCCCCTTCCTGGTCCCGGTCTCCGGCAATGCTGCCCTGCCACTCTCCGCTGTCACTGGACACGGTGACCATGGCACAGTTGTCTTTCAGATCCCTGCCCTTTCCTGCAATGCCCCCGGCATAGTTGTTGCCGTTTACTTCACACATGGTATAGCTGCCGCTGATCATGGACTGGCTGCTTCCTGCAATGCCTCCGGCATAATCCCCGTCCACAGTGGAGATATCCCCATAATTCTGGTTGGAGGCCAGAACGCCCAGCCTGGCGGCTCCCACAATGCCCCCGGCATAATCCTGCCTGGCCCGGACATCCCCATAGTTGCAGCTTTCCCGCACCGACGCCATGGCATAACGGTCCTTATAGAGGGACTCTTCCCCATAGGTCTGGATGTCCTCCTCCGGGTCTAAGTCCAGCTCAATGCCGATGATGCCCACCACACCGCCTGCCTGGAAATCCGAGAAAATCTCCCCCCGGTTGGAGCATCCGATGATCATGCCGTTGCTTAACTGGGTCACGGACTCAGAAATGTCCTCGAACAGGGATTCCCCGTCATCCTTTGCCTTCTCGATCCGGGACTGGACCCGTTCCTTGCCGTCGGTGAGAATCTCCTGCATAACATCCAGCTGGCCGTCCAGGGTATCCTTCTGGGCCCGCAGCCGGTCCTTACCGGATTTTAAGTTTTCGGAAAGACTGTCCAGTTCGCCGTACAGCTGGTCCAGCTGCCCGGTTACGTCCCCGTCCAGGCCGTCCACATCCTCCACAAGCTGGTCCTTGTAGTCCCGGGTCAGATCCAGGAATTCCTTTGACGCCACCCGCAGGGAATCCAGGTCATCCCCGAAATCCCGTACTCCGTCCACCACTCCCTCGACTCCGTAGTCCACCATGTCCGCCGCATCCGAGGTAATATCCATGGCACAGTCCTGCAAAGCCTTCATAAGCTCATACAGGTACTCCAGCTGTCCCAGGGCTCCCGCATCCTCGTCAAAGATGAAATCCTCCGGCAGCGGAATCTCCCCGCCGGAACCGGCCCCAAGCTGGGCCAGAAGTTCCCTGGCCTTAGCAATGTTGGCCCGCAGGCTGCCGGCTGCCCGTTGGGACGCCCGGCTGCCCAGGTCAAGCTCAGTGGCTGCCAGAATCTCATCGATCCGATCCAGCTGCCGCCCTGCCTTCTCGTCATATTCCTCCCGTTTCATCCTGCGGACATCCTTCTTGTCCCTGGTCAGATCCCGGATGGTCTTCATGATCTCATCCACCCGGTCCAGGTTGCTGATGGAAGCATCGGTGGTATCCCGAAGCTGCCGGGTCATGGTATCGGTGGTACCGGATATCTCATCTACCTGGTCATGAATCCGGTCAAAGGTGTCTTTGCCGTACTCTATGGCCAGAAACGGTTCCAGCTGTCCGGCGATGCCGCCTACATCCTTGCGGCCGGTGACATTTCCCTCATTCTCACATAAGACCAGGATGCCGTTCTGGCGTCCGGCAATGCCGCCGATGTTGTAGCCGGTATGTTCATATCCGATCCTGCCGGAATTGCTGCACTGGCGGATGGTACCGGTGGACAGACCGGCAATACCGCCTACGTCATTGACCTTTTCGATGACCACTGTGGTCTGCAGGTCCTCCCGGTTCACGGAGATGGCATTCATGGCGCCGGAATCCTCGTCGATTCCCTCGGAGGCCCCGTTGATCTGCCCCTGGTTGCGGCAGTCACGGATGATGCCGGTATTTTCCCCGGCAATACCGCCTACCCGCCGGTTGCCTGTAAGCTCTGCCAGATTCACACAATCTTCAATGACGCCGGTTTCCTCATTGATCCCGGCAATACCCCCCAGATGCTCCAGGGCTTCCCCGGTGCCGGAGAAGGTGCATCCCCGGACGGTTCCCCGGTTGGTGCCCACAATGCCTCCGGCCTTTTTCCGGCTTCCCTCCGGCTTCAGTTCCCCTTCCACGGCCAGATTCTCCACCAGGGCTTCCTGGCCCAGATACCGGAACAGTCCCAGACTGGTGCCGGACCGGCGGATGGAGATTCCCCGGATGGTATGGCCGTTGCCTGCAAAGGTGCCGCAGAACACAGGCACCGGGGAAAATGCCGCCCCGCCCAGGTCCAGATCCGCCTCCAGGCTTACCCGCTTTCCGTGGGAAAAGCTTTCAGAGGTACAGCTTCTGGCAAACTCCAGGAACTCTTCCGCCGTGCGGATCACCAGATCCGGCGTCTCCCGGCCTGCTGCCGGGGATTCCGGCTGCTGCCCTTCTTCTGCCTGGCCGGACACCGGAGATTCCGGCTTCTGCCCTTCTTCTGCCTGGCCGGACACCAGAGATTCCGGCTTCTGCGCCTCCTCCCCCCGGGCTGTCACCGGACATACCGGTACAGACAGGGCCAGCACGGCTATGGCCGTAAGGCCTGCCGCCATTTGTTTCAGACGCTTCATTGCGGACACCTCCTTTCTGTCTCTTCCTGGTCTCCGGCTTCCTGTTCTGTCAGGTCTTCCGCTTCCCGCTTTACGGCCTGGTCCCCGGCTTCCTGTTCTGTGGGGGCCCCGTTTTCCTTCTCCGCCTGGTCTCCCGCTTCCCGCTTTACGGCTCCCCTATTAAACTCCGTCCGGTCAATAACCTTGTCAAAGACCAGCAGAATCTGGGGCAGCACCGTCATTACCAGAATAATGGACACCAGGGTCCCGGCTCCCAGGGCCTTGCCCAGGGAGGCAATGATGGCATTGGACGTAAGCCTGCCCACCGCAAATCCGGCACAGGTCAGGATGGTGCCGGAGGTAGCCACTGTAGGAAATGCCTGGTTTAACGCCTCAATCACCACCTGCTTCCGGTCCTTTGTCTTCTTTCTCAGATCCATGTACCGGCTGGTAATCACAATGGCATAGTCAATGGTGGCTCCCATCTGGATGGCACTGACAATCAGGTAGCTCAGGAAGAACATGGTACCGCCCTTTAAGGTGGGTATGGAGAAATTGATCCAGATACTGCTCTGGATGGTCAGCACCAGCATAATAGGCAGTCCCGCAGACTGGAAGGTAAACAGCAGGATAATCCCTACGAACAGGGCCGTCAGTACGCTGATCTTCACATTGTCCGTGCGGAAGGATTTGCTTAAGTCATAGTCGCTGGTAGAATCTCCCACCACATACACTTCATCATAATACCTCCCCGCCATGGTGCGGATCTGGTCAATGACCTGGAAGGTCTCATCCCCCTCCACCGGCCCGGTCATGGTAAATACGATCCGGGAGTAGTTCTCCCCCTCAAGCTGCTGTCTGGCATCGCTGAGGGCCTGGTGCAGATCGTCCACATCCTGGGACAGATCATCGTCCAGGTCAATGGCCCCCTTCTCCTTCTGGTCATAGATGAAATCCACCATGTCGATTATGGGAATCCGGTACTCGTCCAGGTTCTTCATGAAAGCCCCGTACTGCTCCTGGTCAATGGCATAGAACCGGTATAAAAGCCTGACCAGATCCAGGTCCACGTCCGCCACCTCGGCAAACTCCCTGGGACTCAGCTCGTTGACCAGTATGTACTTTCCGTCGTCGTCCACCTCAATGCTGCTTAGTCCCAGCACTGTATCCACCCGGTCCATCTGCTCCAGATGCCCGATGATCCGGGCCTCCTTCTGGTAATCCCCTTTGGGCACCACCACGGCCATGGTGTTGGTCACCTGGAAGGTCTTCTCGATCCGCACCCTGGCAGTCATGTATTCATTCATCTTGTCTGCCTCAATGGAAGCATGGTCATACACATACTCACACCGGCCGGACAGCACACAGCCTGCGGCCATGGCCACCACAAACAGAGGCAGCACCAGGTACCGGGTGGCCACCACCAGACGGCCCCAGATCCGGATGGAAGGCACAAAGCTGCGGTGCACCGTCTTCTCGATCCACCGGGACAGCATGACGATCATGGCCGGCATCAGGAAGAACACGGTCAGCAGGCTGAACAGAATGGCCTTGGTCAGCACCCGCCCCAGGTCCATACCGATGCCAAACTGCATCAGCATCAGGGCGATCATGCCCGACACCGTGGTCAGGCTGCTGGAGGATATCTCCGGAATGGCCTTGCTGAGAGCCACAGTCACGGCCTCAATGGTCTCCTTGGTCTCATGCTCTTCCATAAACCGGTGAAACAGGATAATGGCATAGTCAATGGATAGGGCAAGCTGCAGCACCGCTGCCACCGCATTGGTCACAAAGGAGATCTCCCCGAACCAGAAATTGGTCCCGGTATTCAGCACAATGGCCACAATAAAGGTCAGCATGAAGATGACGATCTCCATGTAAGTGCCGGAGGTAAACAGCAGCACCAGCAGGATAATGGCCGCAGCCACTGCCAGGATTCCCTTCATATCTTCCTTTAAAGCGGCATTGTCGTCCTTGTCCACGGTGGTGTAGAAATACACCTGGTAGTCTTTTAACTGCTCCCGGACACTGGCAATGGCCCGCTGGGACAGCTCCGTCTCCTCTTCTTCCTCAAAGGTCAGGGAAATCAGGGCGCAGGCATCCTTGTAGTAGTCCGTGATCTCCTCATCATCGTAAGTCCCATCCTCATCCTCCCAGTCATAGAACCGGACCGAGGAGATCCCCCGGATCTCCTCAAGAGCCCTGGCTTCCTCCAGGGCCTTCTCGTATGTAATGCTGGTGACCAGCACCTTGGCCGAGCCAAAGGTGGTAAACTCCCGGTCCATGATATCCAGCCCCTGGCGGGTCTCGGTGGTTTCCGGAAGATAGTCTGTCAGCTCCGTATTCACCTTGGCCCTGCCCAGGGTGGTCAGACAATAGATACACCCAATGGCAAACAGCACCACAAAGGCATTGCGCTTGTTCACCACAAAGGTGGCAAGCTGCATCATAAAATTGTTGCGGTCTACTTTCCCTTTCATACTGTCTGTTACTCGTTCCTTTCCAAATGCATATTCCGTACATGGCTTCCCGGAATCTTCCTGCCTGGAATCTTCCGCCTGGCTCAATGCTATCCTTTATTCTATTCCTTTCGTTTAAAAATGTCAACCAATTTCTGCATAAAAAATTTAAATAAATAACAGTTCAGATGGGGCATCTTCCCGTCCTTCCATACCGGACAAGGCAAAAAATCCCCCCGGACCGCGGGCTTCTTCCTCCGAAACCCGGGCCTGGGGGAAACTTTTTCAAAGGGTACCTTTCAGACGGAACTTAAGCCACTGTAAACGTATCGCACAGGGTCTGCTCTGCCTTATTGGCTCCTGCACCCTTGATTCCGATGCGCTCGGCCTGGCAGTGGCGGTTCTCGTTGTAGATACAGTTTAAGGCCTCACAGTCAATCTCCAGACGGTTCTCCGGGGTCTTGAACACATTTTTAAATGCCCCGCCCTTGTTCTCGTCGAAGCTGCCGCAGCAGGTTCCCTTCTTGTCCTTAGCCTCCTGGCCGTCCACGATAATGGTCTGCTTGCAGCAGCGGTTGTCACAGTTGTGAAGACAGTTGGTTACCGTACATTCCAGATTGGTCATAATAAATGCATACCTCCTATGATAGAATTCGTATCACGGTTAGTATGCATTTATCGGAAAAAATTATTCATTTACTTCCCGGCGCTGACTTCCACCTTCCGGGCTTCCTTACCGTTAATTTCCTTTTTTACAGCCTGGATAAACTGGCCAAGGTCCTTCTGGCCCTCGTCTCCTAAGAAACGGCTGCGCACGGCCACCGCGTGCTCTTCCTCTTCCTTCTGGCCTACCACCAGCATGTAGGGGATCTTCTGCATCTGGGCTTCCCGGATCTTGTAGCCGATCTTCTCGGACCGCACATCCAGCTCCACCCGGATACCGGCTTCCTCCAGCTCCCCGGTCACCTTCCGGGCATATTCCATATATTTGTCGGAAATGGGCAGCACCTTCACCTGGACCGGAGCCAGCCAGGTGGGGAAGGCCCCTGCAAAATGCTCAATGAGAATGCCGATGAACCGCTCAATGGAGCCAAAGGCCACCCGGTGAATCATAATGGGGCGGTGCTTCTCCCCGTCTGCTCCCACGTACTCCAGCTCAAACCGCTGGGGAAGCTGGAAATCCAGCTGGATGGTGCCGCACTGCCAGGTCCTGCCGATGGCATCCACCAGGTGGAAGTCAATCTTGGGACCGTAGAATGCACCGTCCCCTTCATTGACCACATAGTCCAGACCCAGCTCATCCAGGGCGCTGCGCAGGCCCTCGGTAGCCATCTCCCAGTCCTCCTCACTGCCCATGCTGTCCTCGGGCCTGGTGGACAGCTCCACATGGTACTGGAAGCCGAACAGGGTATACACCTCATTGATCAGTTTCGCCACGCCCTTGATCTCCTCCTTGATCTGCTCCGGCATCATGAAGATATGGGCATCGTCCTGGGTAAAGCAGCGGACCCGCATCAGGCCGTGAAGCTGGCCGGACTTCTCATGGCGGTGCACCAGTCCCAGCTCTCCCACCCGCAGAGGCAGGTCACGGTAAGAACGGGGCTCCGAATCATACACCAGAATCCCGCCTGGACAGTTCATGGGCTTGATGGCATAGTCTTCCTCGTCAATGAGGGTGGTGTACATATTGTTTTTATAATGGTCCCAGTGGCCGGAGGTCTCCCACAGGCTCCGGTTTAAGATAATGGGGGTGGCAATCTCCACATACCCGGCCTTTCTGTGAATCTCTCTCCAGTAGTCCAGCAGGGTATTCTTAAGCACCATGCCCTTTGGCAGGAAGAAGGGGAATCCCGGACCTGCGTCATGCATCATAAACAGCCCCAGCTCCCGGCCCAGCTTCCGGTGGTCACGCTTTTTGGCCTCCTCCATCATGGTAATGTAGGCCTCCAGCTCCTCTTTCTTTGAAAATGCCGTGGCATAGATACGGGTCAGCATCTTGTTGTGCTCATTGCCTCTCCAGTAAGCGCCTGCAATGCTGGTAAGCCGGTAGGCCTTTCCGATATCTTTGGTGCTCATGAGATGGGGACCGGCACACAGATCCGTAAATTCTCCCTGCTTATAGAAGCTGATCTCCTCCCCTTCCGGCAGATCCTCAATCAGTTCCACCTTGTAGGGTTCCTCCTTCTCCTTCATCAGGGCAATGGCTTCCTCCCTGGGCAGGGTAAACCGCTCAATGGCCAGAGCCTCCTTGACGATCTTCTTCATCTCCGCCTCGATCTTCTCCATATCCTCTGCTGCCAGGGGAGTCTCAAAGTCGATATCATAGTAGAATCCGTCTGCAATGGAAGGGCCGATGGCCAGCTTTGCCGACGGATACAGCCGCTTCACTGCCTGGGCCATCACATGGCTGGCAGAATGGCGCAGGGCAGCCAGGCCTTCTGCATCCCTGGCCGTCAGAATATTAAGGGTGCAGTCCTTCTCCAGAACGGTCCGCAGATCCACTGCCTCCCCGTCCACCTCCCCCACGCAGGCCACACGTGCCAGGCCTTCGCTGATATCCCTGGCAATCTCAATGACAGACTTGGCGCCTGCATACTCCTTCACACTTCCGTCCTTCAGTGTAATCTTCATGTTGTTTCTCCTTTTCCTGTAAGCTTATTCCGGGTAACCGCCCAAAGTCCCCAGGCGGTCAATCCCCCGGACAGAGGACCCTGTTAAAGCAAAAAAGTCCCCTGCCCGGTACGTTCTACCTGGCAAGGGACGACTGTTCATCGCGGTTCCACCCTGCTTGCCGCCACGAATCCTTCTGGTTACCGGACTCCTGACAGCCACCTCTTTGTGATGATAACGGAATCACCGTGTCCGGTTAAGGACCGCTCAGAGCTGGTCTTCCCTCTGCTTCCCCGCAGGACACTTCCACCGTCTGTGTCCCTCTCTGGCCGCTTAGGCAAAGGTACTCGTCTCGTCAACGCGTTGTTTCTGATAGATCCGATTATAGCCATGGGACGCCGGTTTGTCAAGTACATCCCGTGTAAACTGTTACCACTCCCCCATCAGCCCGTTCAGCACCCGCATGGCCTCCAGGCAGCCCAGTTCCTCCCCGTCCAGCCCATAAAGCTGCCCGTCCTGGACAAAGTTGTACACCTGGATATTGTCCAGATAGACCACTCCACTGGACGTAAAGGACACGGAATTGTACCCGGATATCTTCCCGAAATTCAGGTCTACCTCCTGCTTTCCGTGAACCTCCACTTTCCGGACGATCTGTCCCAGAGTCACGGTCACCACCGTATCCTGGTCACTGTCCGCCGTAAAACGCACATGGTTGTCATGGCTGGCTGTCCCGGTCATCCGGTCCCCGAAATTCTGGCTGATCCGCCCGGAATTTTCCAGCCGCACCTGCCGGCTTCCGTCCCGCTCCACCACCCGGGCCCTGCTGGTATCCCAGCCCCGGGTATTTAAAGCGAACTGACTGTTGTACAGGGGATTGTTGGCATAATTGCGGTAGCTCCAGATCCCGTACCCATTGGTATACTGCCGCAGAACACCGGAAATGGACGTAAGGAACCTGCCCCGCTCTCCTGGCGCCAGCCTGGCATTGTGGGAAAATCCTTCGGTCTCGTCCATATACAGAAGCTGGTCGATGTAAATGGGCTTTCCGCCGTTGTAGGCCTGCACCAGGGCCAGCTGCCGGTTCATCATATCCACTGCACTGGCAGCGGTCAGCTCTTCATGGAACCCAAAGCCCATGGAAACACTGTACATCAGGGAGGTGTCGGAAGCATTTCCGCAGGGGAAGGTGCTGTAATGGGCAGCGCCGGTCTGGCCTCCGGAAAGGGCCTCCACCGTGTCCACGTCATTTCTCACTTCCATGGAAAGCCCCGGGAACACCTGCTGTCCCATCTCCAGGAGACGGATCAGGTACTGGTCGTAGAACTCATAGAGAAGCTTGTAGGCCGGAGTGTCCCTGGCCGGAATGTGGACATTTTCATAGCTGGTAAAATGCTTCCCATAGTACTGGCCCAGCTCCCCAAGGCTGTAGCGCTCCTTCAGATAATCCTGGAAGCCGATGCGTCCGGCTTCGTCCATGCTCCGGCTTCCGGTGCCAAAGGAAGGGGCATCCTCCATGTAATTCCAGAAATCCTCCCAGGTAATAAAGCCTCCGTAGAAATTGGGGTACTGGCTGGCAAACTGGTAAACACGCTCCAGGTATTCCAGCCACGCCCGTTCCAGGCTCTCATTGCCCAGCATTTCCCTGAAACGCAGCCGGGACTCGGATTCCTCATAATAGTCCCAGGTGTAGCTGACCCGCAGCTCCACCCAGAGCCCGTGCCGGTCTGCTGCCTCCATGACTTGTCCCAGCTTGTCAAAGGCGTACTGGTTGTAAAGAACCGGACCGGTTCCCGGCTGAAACTCCCGCCAGGGCACCACCAGAATGATGCTGTTGAACCCGTCTGCCTGGATCTGGGCCAGCTCTTCCTCCATATGGTCGCTTTCCGAGTTCCAGAAATTGATGACCCAGGCATCGGAGGTGTAGGTGGCAGACCTGCGGTAGGAGGGACGCTCCGCCCCGTAAGCCAAAATACAGCCTCTGCCGCCTCCCGGCACCCCGGCGGCCAGGACCAGGGCCAGCAGCAGGCAGAGGACCTTTGGGGCCAGGTGCTTGTTCGTTTTCTCTCTCTTGTACTTTATCATGGTTCCTTCCATTTCCTTTCACGGTTTCCGTATATTCAGGCTGTCAGGCTTTCCGGACAGCCCCGGCAGTGTCCTTTCGGTTTAACTCCGGCATCACCGTCAGCATCATGGTCACAAAGCAGGCAACCCCGCCTGCCAGATTGGACACCGGCTCTGCCGCAAACACCCCGTAGCTTCCCATTCCCCACAGATGGGGCAGCAGCAAGGTAAGGGGCAACACAATGATCACCTTCCTGAAAATGGAGAAGAAGATGGCATGTCTGGCCTTGCCCAGGGCCACGAACACGGCCTGGCCCGCAAACTGTAAGGACTGGAAAAAGAATCCAAAGTAATAGATCCGCATGGCATGGACCCCGGCGGACACCAGTTCCCGGTCCTGGTTGAAGATGCGGATGAAAAATTCCGGGAACAGATTAATGAGAATCCACACCACAGCCGTGTAGACCACCGCCGATATGGACGAAAAGGCGATAGCCTGCCGGACTCTCCTGTATTCCCCGGCGCCGTAATTGTACCCCATTACCGGCTGGGAGCTGTGAGTGATCCCCTGGACCGGCATGGTCACGATCTCCCGCACGGAATTAACCACAGTCATGATGCCCACGAACAGGTCGCCGCCAAACTGCTGCAGTGTGGCATTGCAGGCAATCTGCACCAGGGAATTGGTAAAGCCCATGGTAAAGCCGGAAAAGCCCAAAGACACGATCTGCTTCACCCGCTGCTTCTCCAGGCGCATGCAGGAAAGCCGCAGCTTCAGAATGGTCCTTTTTCCCGTAAGGAAGCAGAAAATCCACAGAGCACTTAAGCCCTGGGAGATCACCGTGGCCACCGCCGCCCCCTGGACTCCCATATGAAAGACAAAGATAAACACCGGGTCCAGGAGAATATTCACCCCCGCCCCCAGCAGTACGGTCAGCATCCCGGTCTTGCCAAAGCCCTGGGAATTGATAAAGCTGTTCATGCCCAGTCCGATCATCACGAACAGGCTGCCCAGCAGGTAGATACTTAAGTAAGCGTCCGCATAGGGGAAGGTCTGGTCACTGGCTCCGAACAGGTACAGCATGGGCCGTTTCACCACCAGCCCTGCCACGGTGAGAAAAACCCCGAAGACCAGCATCATGAAAAAGGAATTCCCCATGATCTTCTCCGCTTCCTCGTGATTGCCCCGGCCCCGTTCAATGGAGCACAGAGGCGCCCCTCCCATGCCGAAAAGGTTGGCAAATGCCATGACAATGGACACCACCGGCAGGCACAGTCCCAGCCCGGTCAGGGACAGGGTGGCATGGTCCGGAATCCGGCCTATGTAAATACGGTCCACAATGTTGTACATGACATTGATAATCTGGGCCAGGGTCATGGGAACCGCCAGCCTTACAATATTCCATACAATACTTCCTTTTGAAAAATCATTTTTTGTCTCTGATGTCTCCATGATCCTGTCCTCTTATCCGTTAACCGAACCTGGGGCCCAGCCGCCCAGAACCCTGACCGGTTCCCCCGGATTTCCCTTTCCCGCTTTCCGGCAGGACGCAGCCGCTTGCCCCACGACGTTTGCCCCACGACAAAAGCGTGTCCGGACCTGCATTCCTGCATCTTCCAGACACGCTCTATTCTAACCCAGACAGAAAAATTTTTCAATATACTTTTCTGCTTCCCGGTTCTTCCTGCCATACGGCAGTGCAGACCCCGGAATACCCCGGAACGGTTACCCGGCTGTAACTGCCACTTCCTGGCTGCTTTTCCGGCTGCTGACCACCAGCTCTTTCAGCTCCTCCATGGACATGTCGTGATCTTCCATCAGATGTACCAGGTCTTTGGTCTGTTCCGAAAGAATAAGCTCCTGGATCTCCTTCTCCCGCTGCCCCAGAGCCACCAGACTTTCCTCATACTGTTCCATGGTCTGCCGCACTTCCTGCAGCTCGTCCCGCAATTTCTCCAGAACGGTTCTTCTCGGTTTTCTCGCCATAGGTTTGTCCTCCTCGCTTGCTGTTGAAATTTTCCATCTATATAATATTACACAGTTCCCTGGGAAATTATACATATTTTTTCAGAATCGGCATCTTGACAAACACATTTTTTGGTGCTACAATAAATTTCATCAAAATAACCGTTTTGGGGATACCGGAAGGGTGCTCCGGCGGTTATCACCGAATGAGTCGCGGTGATCCAGTAAGGGGTTGTACTGGTTTCGACGGGGGTCATGCAGCTGGTGAAGCTATCCGCATGCGGTGCGTTAAACGGCAAACTTAAAATTAAACGCTGAAGATAATTTAGCATACGCAGCCTAAGGGCTGCTGTCAGTCTTAGTGCACTCACACATTAAGAATCTGGCATCGACTTTGTGAGAAACGACATATGTTAAGCTTTGCGCATATGGGCGTACCATGAAGCTACTGAAACCATAAGGGTGTCTGTTCCCGTATGGCAGAGGGAATGTCAAATAACCGACTATGATAGTAGAAGAACAGGGAATTGGTTTTCGGACAGGGGTTCGATTCCCCTCAGCTCCACTTGGAAGGTCTTGTGCGGACAAGGCCTTCTTTTTTGTCCGGCACAGTAGCCCAAGTCATGTGTTTTTCCGCTGCTTTTCTTCTTGTCATTCAACTGAAAGTTGAATAGACGTTCCCCTTTGCCTATGATATACTAATATCAATAAAACAACACTATCTAAAGGGGGAACAAAAATGACAAACCATTCCAGACTGGACCTGATTCTATCGGAACTTCAACAACTAAATGCTACTTTACAAAGACGATTACCGGTTACTGACAAAAATTCTGTCGATATTGCCCTGAATACGAAAGACCAGACAGATACCACAGACAAAAATATTCTGCTTATAGCAGAGTCCGTTACAGAATTAAGCAAACGGGTCAATATGGCTATTCCGCTGTTTGATAAAACTGCCGCATATGAAATAAAAATGGACTATCTCACTCTAAAGGTAAAAAAATTAGAAACAGATATTGCTGAACTCAAAACCAGAATCGCATAACCAGATTTATTGATAAAGATACTCTCAATGCACAAGGGGACACAACCAAGATATAGAAAAGCCGCTGTTGGCGGCTTTTCTGCATATCAGAACATAAAAAAGTGGAGACAACAGGGCTCGAACCTGCGACCTTCTACACGTCAAGCAGACGCTCTCCCAGCTGAGCTATGTCTCCATGCATTACATTATAACGGATAAAGGACTTTTTGGCAAGAGAAATTTTCCAATTTTTTTGAACAGTTCACGGGGCGTGGAAAACCGTAAGAAAACAGACGTCAAGCTTGCTTGTAAGGCTGT
>CAJTOV010000056.1:8621-22226 GCA_910577765.1 uncultured Lachnospiraceae bacterium | reverse complement strand
AGAAGCATCGGGCGTCCGCCCGATGTGGAAAACTGGACAAAAACAGTCTTACAAGTCAGCTTGACGTCTGTTTTTGTCCAGTTTTCCCCGCCCCGTGAACTGTAACTTGTAATACAGCCGGCTAATCCGGGCCGCCATTTTCTCCTTCCAATTTTGTCCATACTGTGTTAAAATAATAACGGCAAAGCCCATACGCTCCCGCAGCAGGAGGATCGGAACCGCCCCATGGTTTCCGGCGGGCTATGGGGGCAGAAAGGCTGCCGAAACTATAGAATGCCATGTTCCGGCAGAACGGACCATGGTCACGGGTAATGGAGAAGGAGATTATTGATTATGGCAAACAGAATCGTACTCAACGAAACATCCTATCACGGCGCAGGAGCCATCCGGGAGATTCCCGGTCAGGTCAAGGGAAGAGGATTTCAGAAGGCTTTCGTCTGTTCTGACCCGGATCTGATTCAGTTTGGTGTCACCAAAAAGGTGACGGATGTACTGGAAGAAGCCGGGCTGGCTTATGAGATTTATTCCGACATTAAGCCCAATCCCACCATTGAGAATGTGCAGAGCGGGGTGGAGGCATTTAAGGCATCGGGAGCCGATTATATCATCGCCATCGGCGGCGGTTCCTCCATGGATACGGCCAAGGCCGTGGGCATTATCATCACCAATCCCGAGTTTGCAGACGTCCGGAGCCTGGAGGGGGTTGCCCCCACAAAGAAGCCCTGCGTACCCATTATCGCAGTGCCCACTACCGCAGGAACCGCGGCAGAGGTTACCATCAACTATGTGATTACCGATGTGGAGAAGAAGCGCAAGTTCGTGTGTGTGGATACCCACGACATTCCGGTGATCGCAGTGGTTGACCCGGATATGATGGCCAGCATGCCGGCAGGCCTGACCGCGGCCACAGGCATGGATGCCCTGACCCACGCCATTGAGGGCTATATTACCAAGGGCGCCTGGGAGATGACGGATATGTTCCATCTGAAGGCCATTGAGATCATTGCCGGTTCCCTGCGGGGCGCAGTGGCCAATACCCCGGAAGGACGGGAAGGCATGGCTCTGGGCCAGTATGTGGCAGGCATGGGCTTCTCCAATGTTGGCCTTGGCATCGTCCATTCCATGGCCCATTCCCTGGGGGCTGTCTATGATACGCCTCACGGTGTGGGTAATGCGATCCTGCTTCCCACTGTTATGGAGTACAATGCTCCCTGCACCGGTGACAAGTACAAATACATCGCAAAGGCCATGGGCGTGGAAGGCGTGGATGCCATGAGCCAGGAAGAGTACCGCAAGGCCGCTGTGGATGCGGTGAGAAAGCTTTCCCAGGATGTGGGAATCCCCGCTGATTTAAAAGCAATTGTAAAGGAAGAGGATCTGGACTTCCTGTCTGAGTCTGCATTTGCGGATGCCTGCCGGCCAGGCAATCCCAGGGACACCTCTGTGGAGGAGATCCGGGCACTGTACCAGTCTCTGATGTAAGGAGAATACCGGATGAAGATTACCATTATCGATGGCCAGGGAGGCCGGATGGGAAAGACGGTCATTGAGCAGCTGAAGAAGGCCCACCCGGATCTGGAACTGTACGCAATCGGAACCAACAGCATTGCCACAGCTGCCATGCTGAAAGCCGGGGCAGACTATGGGGCTACCGGTGAGAATCCCTGCATTGTCAATGCCCAGGATTCGGATGTGATCATCGGTCCCATCGGCATTACCTTTGCCAATGCGCTGCTGGGAGAGATTACCCCGGCCATTGCGGTGGCAATCGGAGCCAGCAAAGCCTACAAGATTCTCATACCGGTGAACCGGTGCAACCACTATATTGTAGGGTGTCAGGAAGCAGCCCTGGGGGAATACATCCGCCAGGTCTGTGAGCGGGTGGATGAGATGCTGAAATAAGGCGGAATTTGTTACTGTCCTGGTTATATTTTATAAAAGAAGGTATTAAGAAAAATAAAAACAGTAACAATTGACGAAGCCCTTGTTTATTGCTATACTGGTAATACAAAGCAGTCAGGCATCATGTTCCTGTTCACAGGGGAAGCCGTGGCCAGGAAGGCAGGAGCAGGGTTTACCGGGTACTGGCAGGCTCCAGCCAGATGACTGCACGAGCCATAAACAGAAAGGGGAGTTTACCATGTTTTCATTATTCGGCAAAAAGTCCAAAGAAGGGGAGAATGACATCGTCTCCATCGCCAAGGGAAGAATGTTTCCTCTGGAGGAAGTCAAGGACGAGGTGTTTTCCAAAAAGATGATGGGAGAAGGCGTAGCCTTTGAGCTGGGCGAGGACCAGGTATGTGCACCGGCTTCCGGGGAACTGACCGCTCTGTTCCCAACCGGCCATGCATTTGGTATCCGCCGTAAGGACGGGGTGGAGCTTCTGGTACATATCGGTATTGATACCGTAGAGTTAAGCGGCGAGGGCTTTACCATCCAGGCCAAGCAGGGTGACAAGGTTAAGGCCGGAGATCCCATTGTCAAGGTAGACCGGGCACTGGTCAGCGGCAAGGGCTATGATTTGTCCACCATGCTTCTGGTGACCGATCCCAAGGACAAGGATATCCAGTTTACCGGCTACGGCGAGATCGAGAAAGGCGTAAAGATCGGATAATCTCCGGGCGGCCGTTTTTCGGAACCGTACCTTTCGTGAACCAAGGGACAATGGCCCCTGGTTCACGAAATAAGAATCAAATATACCCAAATCAGATGCCCCGTCAGCCTGCTGCGGGGTATTTGACGTTACAGTTCACGGGGCGGGGAAAACTGGACGAAAACAGACGTCAAGCTGGCTTGTAAGCCTGTTTTTGTCCGGCATAGCCGGACAAGAAGATGCCCCCTGTGAATAGTAACTATTTGACTGTCCAGCATACGGGATTTCTGTATGACCCACAAGGAGGCCATGATGGTAACCCTGCATTTAAAGGACGAGGTGATCAAAAGCCTCAGCAACCATGAACTGAACATTCTGAAATATGTCTATGCCCATACAGCCGAGATTCTGGATATGAGCGTCCATGAGATGGCAGGGCAGGTATCCTATTCCACGGCCACGATTCTGCGGTTCTGCAAGAAGCTGGGATATTCCGGTTTTGCGGAGTTTAAGTATGCACTGCGGATGGAGGCCCGTACCAGGCAGGAGGAGCCGGTGGCCCAAAAGCAGGAGAGCTTCAGTACCAGCATGATCGTGGAGCAGCTCTGTTCCAATGTGGAAGCCACCTCCAAGCTGCTGCAGGAGGAGCAGATTCTCCAGACCATCCAGCTGTTTGACAGCGGACGGAGAATTTACGTGTGGGCGCCGGGAGGCATCACCTCCATTCTGGCGGAATATTTCGAGAAGCTTCTCATGTCCGTGGGGCGGGACAGTGTGTATCTGATCGCATCGGTGAAAATGGGCGAACACATTCTGAGGACTCTGCCTGAGAATTCCATGTGGATCATCATCAGCACCACCGGAAGCTTCGGGCCTGCCATCCGGCTGGCCAGGCTGGCACAGATGAACAACGTTCCGGTGATTTCCATTACCCCTTACACCAACAATGAAGTGGCACGGCTGGCCACGGTCAGCTTCCGGTTCTTCACCATCCAGAGGGAGCGGCAGGGGGCAGAGTTTACCTCCCGTCTGCCGGTATTCTATGTGATCCGCATGATCATCTACTGCTATCTGGAGCACAGAAAGGGCCTGGAGGCCGGGGAGAGCCGGGAAGGAGGCGGCTTATGATTCCGTTATTTGAGAAGGCCCGCCGGCTTTCCCTGACAGACACGGAACTGGAGATTCTGGAGTATTTTGAAAAGAACATACACCGCCGTATGTTCTCCAGCCTCAATCAGGTCAGCGGAGAGCTTTACACCTCCAATGCCACCATTGTCCGGTTCTGCAAGAAGCTGGGCCTGCGTGGCTACAATGAATTCAAATACCAGGTCCGCCGGGAGCTGGAGCAGCTTCAGCATCCGGTGGAGACTGCCGGGACCCTCATTGCCCGGTCCGCCGCCCAGTTCCGGGACAATGTGGACGCCCTGGATGCCGGAAAGCTGGAAGAGATCGCAGACCTTTTGACCAGTGACCGGTCCATCTATATTTACGGCGGCAGCTTAAGCTCCATGGCAGCCAAATACCTTCATATTATCCTGACAACCCTGGACTACCCGTCCATTCTGGTAGAGTGGCAGCGGCTGCTGAATGGCCTGGTGGAGGGCATGGACCCCCACACCGTGCTGCTTCTGGTCTCGGCCCACGGGGACGCGGAGCGCTATCTTTCCGTTCTCCGGAAAGCCAGGGAGAAAGGCGCTGCCACAGTCCTTCTGACCTGCCAGGAGGACAGCCCCCTGCTCCCTTACAGCACCATCAGCCTCTGCACCAATGACGAGAATGAGGAATACCACCAGGTGGATGTGAACCCGCGGCTGGGAATCCTGACCATTATCCAGATTCTGATTGAGATGATTGCCAGGAAGAAGGAACTCCAATAACAGAACGGTACTGCCTGCCATAAACCGGCAGGCAGCAATTTTCAGACAAGTTTTAGCCCTTCCTGATACAGTTCGTAGGTTTTGAGGCCGGATAGGTCCACGTGGGAAAGGGTAATGGCTTCCCCTTTCTTCACATCTTTTAACAGCTTCTGACTGTTCAGGAGATAAAAGGGAGCCAGATGTTCTGCCTGGGACCGTTCCATAAGGGCCGGAGTAAGGCCGGCTATGGAATGATGGTGGCCGGAAACTCTGAATTCCGTACCTTTTGGAAGATCCTTCTGGGCAATTCCTGCCAGAACGGAGACCTGCCGGCAGTCTTCCTGGGTGCCGGACTTCCAGAAATCCCCTTCCAGAATGGATACCGGTGTCTCAAGGCCCATGTAATGGTAAGGATAGTAGATGCAGCAGTATTTTCCGTTCCGGCTCATTACGTGGCCTTTACTTCTTAAAATATCCCACATTTTTCTGTTTTTGCATTTGACAATGATAAATTCCCCACCGCAGAAGCTGGCCTCATCCTTTCCACGGAGACAATAAAACACATCCACGACTCCGGTTTTTTTTAAGATGCCTCCGTCCTCTTCCGGGATAAAGATATTGGCCAGTTCACTTGTTTTGGCAACCGGGTAGCTTAAAAACGGCGAGGAAGGCACCAGTCCGGTAACATTGGAAACCAGGTTCATCTCGCACAAATCGGCAGAAATGACGGACATATGCTTCTCCAGAAGCCTGCGCCTGCCTTTGAGGGTTTCTGTATTCTCATAATACCAGTATTGGGCCATTTGGGGCAGGGATTCCGTATTTCCGGTTCCGTCCGTGCAGGTCAGGATGCCGGTTTCCCGGTCCCAGACCAAATCATATTCACTGGCTTTTCCGGCAGCGATGATTTCCAGTCCCAGCAGGCGGCCCCAGGAATACAGATCCAGCAGATTGCGGGGCTGGTCCCCGTTGACAAGGGCATAGACAGCGTTCTGTTTTCTGGCTGCCTGATTCAGCAGAGGACCGCACACACTGTCGGTTTCTTTGGAAACCATATAGACGTTGATGCCCTTGGACAGTGCAGCCAGTGCAGCCTCTGCGCTTACCAGGGTATTGCCGGTACACTCTACCATGGCAGTGATTCCGCATACCAGTGGGGAAGTCCTTTACCAGCAGGAGAACATTCTGGAATATGACAACCGGAAAATGCAGTCCATGCGGAAGAAAATGCAGATGATTTTTCAGGACCCCTATTCCTGCCTGGACCCCAGAAAAACCATCGGGCAGATCATCGCGGAACCTTTGAAGATCCATAAAGTAGTCAGTCCTTCAGAAATCAGCCAGGCAGTGCTGGAGCTGATGGATAAAGGAGGCGTAAGCCAGAAGCTGTTTAACAGCTACCCCCATGAGCTGGATGGAGGGCGCAGGCAGCGGGTAGGGATTATCCGGGCCCTGGCCCTGAATCCTGAGTTTATTGTATGTGATGAGCCGGTATCTTCCCTGGATGTGTCCATCCAGGCCCAGATCCTGAATCTGCTCCAGGATCTTCAGGAGACCCTGGGTTTGACCTATCTGTTCATCTCCCATGATCTCAGTGTGGTACGGCACATCAGCAGCCGGATTCTGGTCATGTATCTGGGGCAGATGGTAGAACTGTGTGATTCCAGGGAACTGTTTCGGAATCCGGTGCACCCATACACAAAGGCGCTGCTGTCGGCGGTTCCCATTGCAAAATATGGACACAGAAGGGAACGGATTCTTCTGGAAGGGGATGTGCCAAGCCCCATTAACCCAAAGCCCGGATGCAGATTTGCCAACCGGTGCTGGCTGGCCAGGGATATATGCAGGCAGGAAAAGCCTCCGGTGTGCACGGTCTCCCGAAACCATCAGGTGTGCTGTCATTTTGCAGAGTCGGGCTGATGCCGGAAAACCGGGCAGGTCCCTGGAGAGGGAGCCTGCCCGGCTTTTTAACCGTATTGATTTATTGTTGTCTTCTGAATACTCCCCTAATTACATCCAGACCCCATTCTCCTCAGGGTTCATCCACGGGCCAGGTTAATACCGCATAACCTCCCGCACATTGGCTGCAATCCGTTCCACCTTAGGCCCGTAGATCACCTGGATATGGGTGTCGCTGGGTTTCACAAATCCCATGGCGCCTGTCTTCTTTAAGATATCCTCCTGCACCAGCGCCATATCCTTCACATCCACACGGAGTCTGGTAAGGCAGTTGTTGACCGCGGCGATATTCTCCAGTCCGCCCAGGCCTTCGATGATTCTGGCTGCCTGCATTCTCTGCTTTTCGTCCAGGTCCGCGCCGGACCCGGAGCCTGCACTGTCATCGTCATCTTCCTCAGAGACCTCAATGGAAAGATTCTTTTTGGTCAGGTAAGTCTTGAACACATAGTAGTAAATCACCGTGAAGAAGGGACCAACTACCAGCAGCCAGTACCAGTTGGAACCAGGCTGGAACACACCCCAGATAAAGTAGTCGATGAGTCCGCCGCCGGTATTGCCGATGGCCACTTTAAAGGCTGCCATAAGCATAAAGGACAGACCGCCCATAACCGCATGGAACAGGAACAGTACCGGAGCCACGAACATGAAGGAGAACTCCATGGGCTCGGTGATACCGGACACCACACTGGCCGCCACACCGGCGATCATCAGGGCTTTTACCTTCTGCTTCTTCTCCTCCGGCGCGGTACGGTAGATGGCCAGGGCCGCACCCGGAAGGCCGAACATCATCATGGGCATCTTGCCCTGTCCCAGGAATACGGTGTAGGGACGTAACTGGGCAATATCCACCTGATCAATAAACTGTAAGAAAATGTTTAAGCATCCTTCCACACCCTCATACACACCGCCGATGGCCGTGGTACGGAAGATCCCGTTTAATACATGGTGCAGACCGGTGGGGATCAGCAGACGCTCTAAGAAGCCGTAGCCGAATACACCCACAAGGCCGGCAGCGGAGATGGCGCCGCCCAGACCATTGATGGCCATGGAAATGGGATTCCAGACAATGGGAGCCACCAGACCGACCAGGGCCATGGTCATGATCACTGCCAGGGATACAAACCGCTTGCCGCCGTAGAAGGCAATGGCCACCGGAAATGTAATCTTGTGGTACCGGTTGTGGAGTATGGCAGTGACGACACCGGCGATCATACCGGCCACAGCGCCCATGTCCACGGTTTCCACACCCAGAATGGAGGAAATCTTCAATGCCCCCAGCTCCACAAAGCCGGAGTTGATCATACAGGCGGAAGCCACCAGAAATGTATAGTAGCCCAGGAAGCCTGCAAAAGCCGCGATCTCCTTCTCCTCCTTGGCAAGACCAAAGGATATGGAGATGGCGAACAGAACCGGAACCAGGGTGAATACCACGCCGGATACCTTGTTGATGGTGGAAATGACGAAGAAGATAATGCCCTCTGCCAGGAAGGGAGCGGCTGCCTGCACCTGAGCTTTCATCAGTGCGGAGCTTAAGCCCAGGAAGATACCGCAGGCCGCCAGGGCGGCGATGGGCATCAGCAGGCTGCGTCCCAGAGCAGAGAAAAAGTCCATGATTTTATTTTGCTTCCCCATGAGGATTTACCTTACCTTTCTTTTGATTAGTGCAGTTCCGGCCACATCCCCTTGTTGGCCTCAATCAGTGCATCCAGAACCTTTCTGGCCTTCTTGCCGTCACCGATCAGACGGTTTAAGGTAAAGGCTTCCAGTGCCTTCTGGTAGGAATTCTCAAAATAAGCGTCCACAATCAGCTTCTCGCAGGACACCTGGTTCACCAGGAGACCCAGGTAGAACTGGGGAATATTGCCTACCCGCATGGGCCTGGGTCCGTTGATTCCCAGCTCGCAGACTACCTCTACCATGGCATCGTCCTGCATGTTGGCGATGGCACCGTTGTTCTCCACGATCAGGATGTGGCGGCTGTTCTTGTTGTAGGCAATGGCCTCGGCCACCTTGATCATCATCTCGGCATGGGCATCGGAGATGGCATCGAACCGGTCGCCCAGCTTGCCTGCTGCGATGACCTCGGCACACTCGGTAAAGACACGTTTCTCTCTTCCGGCCATGACCTCGTCGGCACGGGTAAAATCAGGATTTAAGTGGCTGGCCTTGTACTCGGGATACAGATAGTACTGGTCATAGGTGTTGGGCAAAAATTCCGGGAAATCTGCCATAATGGTCTGCACCATGCCATAGGTGTCCAGCCAGGACTGGTCTCTCTGCTCCGCGTCCTGGGGCAAAAAGCCGTTCTCGGCGATCATCTTACGGATCCTGGGAAGCAGGTCCTCGCCGGTATGTACATCATAGATGTGGGTAAACCAGCCATAGTGGTTCAGACCAAAGTATACCGGGTCCAGATCCTCCCAGCTGCATCCTAACAGACGGCTGCAGGAACGAACCACGTTCTCCGGCTGGTCGCAGATATTTAAGAGACGCTTGTCATCGGGAAATTCCCTGCGCAGTGCCTCGGCTACGATGGCGGCCGGATTGGAGTAGTTGAGAATCCAGGCATCCGGTGCATAGTGGCGGATGTCATGCACCGCCTTGATCATGTCCACGCAGGAGCGCAGTCCGTAAGCCATGCCGCCTGCACCGCAGGTCTCCTGGCCGATCATGCCCATGCTTAACGGAATATGCTCATCCTCCCGGCGCATGGGAAGTCCGCCTGCACGCATCTGCATGAATACGAAATCCATGCCCTCATAGGCTTCCTTGATGTCCGTGGTGTAGGAGAAGTCCAGCTCCGGGAAACGCTCTTTAAAGAGAATCTCACCGTACTTGCCGATGGGCTCCTGCCGTTTCGGGTCAATGTCGAACAGAACCAGCTTCTTTAACGGAAATTCCTCTTTCAGCCTTACAAAAGATTTCAAAAATCCCAGTGTGTAAGTGCTTCCCCCGCCTACGATACATACATTATAAGTTTTCATGGTATCTCCTTCCTGTTATGATGTCATCCACCGCAGGTCCTCTGCCCTGCCGTGGTGGTGCATCTGTTTTTTTGATGGCTTAAGGATACCGCATTTTGAAGGATATGTAAATAGTTTCTAAAACTGTAGGACAAAATGCCGAAAAAATGAATATATAACTAATATAGTAATAATTTTCACATCTTTTTAAGGGAAAATGCACAGAAAAAGAGCCCTGGACCAGGGCTGCCTATAGAAAAATAACAGTTCAGGGGGTATCTGAACGGTTACACTGCTGTGAAAGTCCAGGGGCAGGTGATTACGGCAGATTTACCGCTGTTATGCCGGTCAGCCGGCTTAAAGACTGGAAGGAAAGTATCCCTCAAAAGCCCGGTACAGAAGCCGGATCAGATCCCCGGCAGAGGGGGGCAGATTCCGGGCCGGATGGCAGGCCAGCATCAGGTAATAGTCCTGGGGCGGTGAAAAAGACCGGCACCGGGCAAGGGCCTGGGGAGGCAGGAAATGTCTGGGAAGAATGGTATCTGCGGCTCCCTCCCTTGCCAGTAGCTGGAGGATGGGGCGTCTGGCCTCACAGACCGGCACGGAAGGAAGCTCCAGAAATTCCGCCAGCAGCCGGTCCTGCTCGGTGCGCAGGGCAGAGCCTGGGGTGGAGAGCATCAGAAGGCGGGGGGAGGCGGCAGTGCAGGCGGCCGGTTCTTCCGTGCCCATGGCCGAATTGTCCGGCTGGTGTCCGCCTGTCCCGCTGGCAGTCATAGCTTCCGGAAACATGGCCCCACTGTTCCCGGCTGCACAGTATACCAGCTCACTTTCCGCCAGAATCCGGCTGTCCAGTATGGGATGATCCTCCTGGCAGGAGAAGTAGAGCCCCAAGTCCGCTGATGCATTGAGGAGGGCCTCCTGGGCATCATCCCTTCCGCTTTCCACCAGATACAGCTTCACGTCCGGGTGTCCCTTAAGGAAGGAAGGCTCCACCCGCTGCCGGATTAAGTCTGTCAGCACCGGGTCGCACTGGATATAGATTCCTCCCCCGTGGCCGATCCGGTAGGCATGGATGTACTGGGACATTTCCGCCTCCATCTGGAGCATGTTCCTGGCAAAGTTCACAAAGATCTTTCCGGCATTGGTAGGCTGAAGCCGGTTGTGGACCCGGGTAAAGAGCTGGGTGCAGAGCATGCTTTCCGCGTTGCGCAGGTGGCGGGAAAGGGCAGGCTGGGTCAGATAGTATTTCTCGGCAGCCCGGGTCAGGCTCTTCTCATCCACAATGGCGATGATGTATCTGAGAAGCTGGGTGTTGAGACTGATCTCCGGGGCCGTGTACCGGGCCCCGGAGGGAAGGGCCGGGGAGGAAGGGGCCGGAAGGCCAGGCTCCTGGTCCGGGTCAATCATTCCCAGAAGCTCTTCCACCTGGGGAGAGGGGATGGCCTCATACCGGGGGTCGGACAGCCGCTCCCGGATCAGAAGTCCTGCCAGATACCGTTCCGGTTCGGTCAGGATATGGCCTGCGGGATAGCGGACGTGAAGGGTCTGGTATACCGGCGGGTCTAAAGACCTGTAGACCAGTTCATCGCAGGGGAATACATGGGCCTGGGACACCAGCCCGGTGCCCACTGCCTGGTGGAGCATGGAATCCACCAGAATCACATCGTCGGATTCAAAGACAACCACCGGGCTGAAACCGGCCTGGGCGAACAGCTCCTCCGCCAGAATCCGGATGCTGTGCCTGGGGCCCTGGAGGACAAAGGGCGTATCCTTCAGGTCGGAAAGCCGCACCCGGTCGGCCTGGGCCAGGGGATGGGAGGCAGGCAGGGACACTAAAAGCTCCTCACAGGCAAAGGGCAGGTCCGTGACTTTGTCAGAGTCCCTGCCTGCACCGATGGCAAGATCTACCTGCCCATGGAGGATGGCACCCGGCTGGCCGCTGGCATAGATTTCCGTTAAGGTCAGGGAGATATCCGGATAGCGGTGGGCAAAGTGGTTGTAAATGCGGCTGTAGAGAATGGCGGCCCGGTTAGGTGCAGTAGCCAGGCGGATCCGGACATGGTTGGAATCGGTCACGGCCCGCATGGTCTGGAGCATCCGTGTCTGCTCATCCAGAAGCTTCTGGGCACACTCAATCACATACCGGCCCACGGAGGTAGGGGTCAGCTTCTTGTGGTACCGGAGGAACAGGTGGAATCCCAGGGATTCCTCATAATCTGTGAGGAATTTGCTTAAGGCAGGCTGGGAGATGCCCAGAACCTGGGCCGCATGGGACAGACTGCCGGAATCGGAAATGGTCACAAGATAGTAAAGCTGCCGTGTGGTCATGGGGATGCCTCCTTTGTATAGGGATACCGGTAGTTTAACAGACCGTCCGGCAGATTGCAAGTATCTATAACTAAAATGATATGAAACACATAATTAAATGGGTTTTGTAAAAACCGGATATCCGTTATATAATCTAGATAAAGAGAAACAAGGAACCGGAAAACAGGCGGATTTGCCAGTGGATCAGAGGCTGTGCCATGACAGATCCTGCTATTTTTCCATATTTTCAAAACAGAGAAGGAGAGAGAAAAGTTATGAAAAAAACCATGTACCGTTTCTTACTGACCGGAGCCGTAGCGGCAGCCATGATGGCAGTGACTGCCTGCGGAGGAAAATCAGAGCCTGCACCCACCCAGGCAGCCGGAACCCAGGCAGCCGCCGGCGGGGAGACCCAGGCAGAAGCTGCGGCAGATGATATCGGCTTCCCCAAAGGGGAGACCATCACCCTGGTGGTTCCCGGCAAGGCAGGAGGCGGGTCCGACCTGGGCATCCGCTACTACAGCGAGGGATTAAACCGGATCTACGGCCTGAAAACCACGGTTACCAACTACGACAGCAACACCGTAGGGCACCAGACCGTAGCCAATGCCAAGCCTGACGGCACCACCCTGACCGTGGCTACCTCTGCCTTAAACATCCAGTACATTACCGGCAATGCGGAGGTAAATCCCATGGAGGATTTCACCCTGATCGCCTGCCTGCAGGACAACGGCTTTTCCACCCTGGCCGTGCCGGCAGATGCCCCGTATGATGATTTCGCAGGCTTTGTGGAATATGCCAAGGCCCATCCCGGCGAGCTGAACGCAGGCATGCCGGCAGCAGGCGCCAACACCTTCCTCTTTGGCATGATCACCTCCACCACCGGCATTGAGCTGAACTCCGTGGAGTGCGCATCCGAGTCTGACCGTCTCACCAACTTAGCCGGAGGCTTCATCGACATCGGCGTGGTAGGTGTGGGCAATGCCCTGGAGTATGAGAAGGCCGGCAAGCTGAAAGTCATCGGTACCGTATCCTCCGACGGCACCACCATCAGCCAGTATCCGGAAGCACTGCCGGATAACTATAAGACCTTGCAGGAGCAGGGCTTTGAGGACTGTGTGATCTCCGTATTCCACTATCTGCTGGGACCGGCCGGTATGGACGAGACCATAGTTGCCAATATGAACGCCGCCATGAAGGCTGTCTGCGAAGACGAGACCGTCAATTCCGGCATTGCCAGCATCGGTAATATCCCAGGATGGCATGACCTTGCCGAGTCCAAGGAGATTCATGACGGAGAGTACGCCCAGTTTGTGGAAATCGCAAAAGATTTGGATATGTATGTCCAGGAATAGGCACAGCGTAACTATGTGGTGCAGACACAGGATATAACCTTGTGGGGCTGTGGCAAACATGCAGACCAGCATAAATCCTGCACAGCCCCGCCGTTCAAAATCAATGGGAAAGGAAGAATGCTATGAACATGCGAAGAGATACCGCCACCGGAATCGTGGGTCTGGTGGGCTGCGCCTTTTTCCTCTACATGACCCAGTCGGTGCGGCGGCCGGCCAAGCTTTTGGAGCCAGGCCCCAGACTGTTGCCCTATGTGGCCATTGTGCTGATTGCCTTAAGCTCCGTGGCCCTGATCATCAAAGGAGTCAAGGAGCGGGAAATCCAGGAAAAGCCCTATTTCCCCAAGGGCGGTGTATTAAAGATCACCAGAAGCTACGGGATGCTGATCCTTTACGCCCTGGCTCTGACTTATCTGGGCTTTCTCATCAGCACCCCTTTTGCTACCCTGGCCTTTATCTATGACCTGAAAGGAACCAGCCAGGTGAAGCTGGTCCCGGCCATCGTCATTTCCCTGGTGGTGACAGCGGTTCTGTATGGAATGTTTGTGTACGGCTTCCAGGTGAAGCTGCCGGCC